>JASHUE010000254.1:0-3207 GCA_030040195.1 Streptosporangiaceae bacterium
CTGGCCGCGGCCGACTGTGCCGCCAGCGCCGCCGGAATAGGGGCCGCAGCGAGGCAGGACACCGCCGAGGCAGCGGCGAGTCCGGCCATTAGCCGAGTTCTAGGCCTCATGAAGTCTCACAATCTCTGCCGTGCGCTCACCCGCGGGCATCGTTCACTGACAGGTCCCCCGCGAGCAGGAGTGCAGCCTAATGTCGAATCTGCAGTGGTCAGGTCACGCGCTGTGACTTTCCCCACCTAGGCCGCGACTTGCGCACGCCATAATCTGGTTCTATGAGCCGCATATCGGAGTCAGGTACGCCGATCGAAGGTGTTTACGGGCCCAAGGATGTGCAAAACCTTGATCCGGTCCGCGATCTCGGCGAGCCGGGCGCCTTCCCGTTCACCAGGGGCGTCTATCCGACGATGTACGTGACCCGGCCATGGACGATGCGGCAATACGCCGGATTCTCGACTGCGGCCGAGTCCAACCGGCGCTACCACCAGCTGATCGACGCCGGTACCACCGGGCTTTCCGTAGCCTTTGACCTGCCGACCCAGATGGGCTATGACTCCGATGCCCCGCAGGCTCGCGGTGAGGTGGGCAAGGTCGGCGTCGCGATCGACTCGATCGAAGACATGCGGTTGCTGCTGGCGGGCATCCCGCTGGGCAAGGTCTCGACGTCGATGACGATTAACGCGCCCGCCGCTTTGCTGCTGGTGCTGTATCAGCTGGTCGCGGAGGAACAGGGGGTCAGCTCAGCCGAGATCTCCGGCACGATTCAGAACGACATCCTGAAGGAATACATAGCGCGCGGCACGTACATCTATCCACCGCAGCCGTCATTGCGCCTGGTCGCCGACACCTTCGCTTACTGCCGGGCCGAGATTCCGCGCTGGAATACGATCTCCATCTCCGGATATCACATGGCCGAGGCGGGCGCATCGCCGGTCCAGGAGATTGCGTTCACGCTGGCTAATGCGTGTGAATATGTGCGCACCGCGATCGCCTCAGGGTTGGCCGTGGATGAGTTCGCTCCGCGCCTGTCGTTCTTCTTCGTGGCCCGCACGACGCTGCTGGAGGAGGTCGCGAAGTTCCGCGCGGCCCGCCGCATCTGGGCGCACGTGATGCGGGACGAGTTCGGCGCGCAGGACCCGAAGTCGCAAATGCTGCGATTTCACACCCAGACCGCGGGCGTCCAGCTGACCGCCCAGCAGCCGGAAGTGAACCTGACCCGCGTGACGTTGCAGGCGCTGGCCGCGGTCCTCGGCGGCACGCAGTCGCTGCACACGAACTCCTATGATGAGGCGATCGGCCTGCCCAGCCAGAAGGCGGCCACGCTGGCAGTGCGGACGCAACAGGTGCTGGCCTGCGAGACTGACCTGACCGCGACGGTGGACCCGCTAGCGGGTTCCTATGCGATCGAGTCCTTGACCGATGACCTGGAAGCCGGAGCCCGCGAGCTGATGGCCAAGGTCGCTGACCTGGGCGGCGCCGTCGCGGCGATCGAGCGAGGTTTCCAGAAAGCTGAGATCGAGCGGTCGGCGTACCGCATCGCTCGCGAGATCGATTCCGGCGAGCGCAAGGTCGTTGGCGTTAACGCCTACACGAACGCGGACGATGAGTTCTACGAGCCGCTGCGGGTCGATTCCGCCATCGAGCACGAGCAGGCAGCGCGACTAGCCGAGTTGCGCGACCGGCGCGATGCCGCGGACGTAGCGCGCAGGCTGACTGAGGTAAAGCGAGTGGCTCTGGGCGAAGGCAACTTGCTGTACCCGCTCCGCGAGGCCCTCCGCGAGCTGGCTACGGTGGGTGAAGTCTGCGACGCGCTGCGGGAGGTCTGGGGCGTCTACCAGCCAGCTGACGTCTACTAACGGGCGAGTGTGACAATCGCGCAACGTCAGCGAATCGGCTAACGGAGCGGTACGATGCTGGCCAGTAGATATCAGATCTCGTCAGCGAGCGGCGGGAAAGCGTAAGGCGCTGAGTCAGCGCGGTAATGGCTTGTCAGCAGTTGAGTCGCTTGCGAGCAGGCCAGGCATTGGTGATCGCGCGAGGTTTCTCCGGTCCAAAAACCGGTACCTGGCGTGAGTGCGATCACGGTCAGCCTGCCATAATCCCGGCGCCCGTTGGCACCGGGGCAGTTCTGGAGCGGGCGCGTTGGGGACCGGGCCAGAGAGCGAGTGCCTTTACCCGCATTCGCCCTGGCATGGCAAGGCTTGCGAGCGGACTGGAATGAGTTCGAGGACTACATGGACACGCTGCTAGGCGCCCGATCAAATCCGGGCAGCGGGCCGGCCGGCCCTGTTGCAGGTATGCGCTCGGCGGCTGGACCGTTCGGCGGCCCAGCGCCGGCGAGTGCTGACACGTACTTCGTTGCCGACGGGGAGGCAGCGCATGGCCGAGCATGACCTTGACGGGGAGCTAGACGCGTTCCTAGCGGCTCATGAGGCCCAGCTCATTGACTTCCGGCGCGACCTGCATGCTCACCCGGAGACCGGCTATCACGAGTACCGGACAACGCGACGCGTCGCGCTCCGGCTTGAGGCGGCAGGGCTGAGGCCATCGATCCTGCCCAAGGGCACCGGCTTGATCGTGGACATCGGGGGCGGAGGCGCAGACGAGCCCGTCGTGGCGTTGCGCGCGGACATCGACGCACTGCCGATCGATGACGAAAAGGACGTCCCTTACCGGTCGACCAACCGGGGTGCCTGCCATGCCTGCGGCCACGATGTGCACACCTCGATCCTCCTCGGCACTGGCCTGTTCCTCGCCCGCACCGCGGCGGCGAGCGCGCTGCCGGGAAAGGTGCGGCTCATCTTCCAGCCCGCCGAAGAGGTCCCGGGAGGAGCGGTCGATGTACTTGCGGCCGGCGGCATCGCCTCCGTGGACAGGGTTTTCGCGGTGCACTGCGATCCGCGCCTGGACGTAGGCAAGATCGGCACCAGGACCGGGGCCATCACCGCGGCGTGCGACAAGATCACCGTGAAGGTGACCGGTCCCGGCGGGCATACCGCGCGACCGCACTTGACCGCCGACCTGGTCTTTGCTCTTGGCAAGATCATTACCGAGCTGCCCGCAGCGTTGTCGCGGCGAATCGACCCGCGCTCCAGCCTGAGCCTGGTCTGGGGCAGGGTCAGCGCCGGGTCAGCCGCGAACGCGATCCCGGACGACGGCGTTGTGGAAGGCACCATTCGCTGCCTGGACGACACCGCGTGGCACGAGGCG
>JASHUE010000255.1:0-5457 GCA_030040195.1 Streptosporangiaceae bacterium
ACCGAGCCCGGACTGGCACTACCGGGTGCTGCACGTCAGGACGCCGAACGGCTACCACCTCTTGCTCGAAGAAGGCAGCAACTGAGTTACCCGTCCGGGCGAGCTATTCGTCCGCGACGATCGAGCCGACCCGGTCACCGACTCCGGGGTCCCGCCTGACCAGCCAGAGGGCGTAGAGCACCGAGACCACGATGATCGCCAGCGCCGCATACGGGAACCAGTCGAGCGGCGGCGCCTGTCCTGGCTTGACCAGGTAGTACATCGGGATCCCGACCGCGATCATGCCGAGAATCGGCAGCACGGCGTGCTTGACGACGCTGAACTCCGATGGCCGGTACCTGCGGTAGTAGAACGGCAGCGCGAGGTTGGCCAGGAAGTACACGACCAGCACCAGGATCGTGCCCATCGTGCCGGAGTCGTCGAAGAAGTCGAGCGGGTTCATGCTGTTGCCGTGTCCGCCGATCAGATGCCCGAGTGCCCAGACCACGATGATCGCGCCGGCCACGCCGACGAACAGGAAGAGCGCATTGCGCGGTGTCTGCCTCGGCGCCTGGACCCGGCCGATCCAGCGCGGCAGCAGCCCTTCGCGGCCGGCGTTGAAAATCAGCCTGGCCTGCGAGTTGCAGGCCGCGATGAGCACTCCCATCGTCGAGGTGAGGCCCGCCAGGTAGGCGAATACCGCGAGTGCGGCTAGCGAACTGTGCGCCACCGTGATGAACGGGATCGGCGCAGCGGCAAGCTTGGTCCCGTTGTTGGCGAAGCCGCTCACGGTGGCGTAGGCGAACAGCACGTACCCGACCAGCATCATCGCGACCGACAGGTAGACCGCACGCGGGACGTTGCGGCGCGGGTTGCTCGTCTCCTCGGCCAGTGCCGCCGAGTTCTCCCAGCCGATGAACAGGTACACCGCGAGCGGGAAGCCGGCCGCCAGCCCGCTGAAGCCATTGGTGATGTGATGCGGGTCGAACGGCGCGAGGCTCAGGTGGCTGCCGTTCTTGATCAGGGCAACGACCGAGACGACGACCAGGACGAGCAGCTCGAAGCCGAAGAAGAAGCCGGCCAGCCGGGTCGAGACACCGACGCCGCGCAACATCATCACGACCGCCCCTCCGGTGAGGAGCACCGAGAAGATGATCCACGGCACGTTCCAGCTGAAGTAATACTGCAGGGTCATCGACACGAACCCGCCGGAGATGGCGAGCACCGACGAGATCGCGATGATGTAGCCGGCCCCGCACAGCAGCGCGGTGGTGACCGCGCTGGTGCCGCCGAAGGTCTTGCCCACGAACGTGATGAAGCCGCCCGTCGACGGGTGCGCGCGCGAGAACTGCGCGAGGGTGTTGCCGAGCAGCGCGACCGCGATGCCGGCCGCGACGATCGTCAGCGGCGCCGCGATCCCCGCGGTGAGGACGATGAATCCGAAGCTGAAATAGAAGCTATAGGCCGGGCCGATGTTCGCCATCGTCGAGGCGGAGATGTCGATGAGGCCGAGTGCGCCCCGGTGCAGCCGCTCCGGGGATTCGGGTGCCTTGGTTTCCGTGAACGGAACCGAAGCCGATTCGCTCATGTTTCCACCCCTTGCGTCAGCCGTTTCCTTAACGGTGATGCATGAATTGTGTATGCAAGCTGGCAGAAGCGGAAGAGGCGCTCCGCGGCCATCGCGACAGGCGACCTGCCGCATCGGGACCGACGCGAACAGATCGGGCCGACTCGCCGGCCGCGACTGCGGCGAAACATGCGGTCCGGCCGGCGCGCGTGGCCACAATGGCCTGAGCTTGGTCGTCACTCAGGCAGCGGGGCCGGCGTGGCAGCCGGCGAGTCCCGGGAAGGCAGCGGCTATGGGCAGGTCAAACAGCCCGGTCTACCTGCGGGTGCTCGAGGACCTGCGGATGCGGATCCGCGAGGGCATGCTTACGCCAGGTGCCAGGGTTCCTTCCCGTAACGCGATAATCGCCAGGTACGGCGTGGGCGAGACGGCCGCCAAGCACGCGTTACAGGTGCTCGCGACCGAGGGCCTGATCGAGGCGAGGGCCGGATCGGGCTCCTACGTGCGGCAGGTGCCCGCGCGGCAGTACCTGGAGCATGACCGGCTGCACTTCCCCGGCTCGCCGTTCGGGCTCGATGAGTCAGCGGGCCCCGGGGATCATGCGCCCCGGCTGGCCTGGGAGCACCAGACCGAGCACATCGCGCCCCCGCCCGCCGTCGCCAGGAGGCTCGGCGGAAGCGCGGCCGCGGTCTTAGTCACGGCGACCCGGTACCTGCTCATCGCCGACGGCGCTCCGGTACAGCTCGCGATCAGCTATGAGCCCGCTGGCCTGACCGAGGGCACCGCAGTCGCGCTACCAGAACAGGGACCGCTGGCCGGCCGCGGGGTGATCGAACGGATGCGGTCGATCGGAATCGAGGTGGATCAGGTGGTAGAAGAGCTGGGCGTCCGCCAGTCCCTGCTGGCCGAGGCCGACGCGCTCGCGCTCCCGCCGGGCGCCCCCGTGATCCACGTCGAGCGCGTGCACCTCAGCGGCGGCGACGCGGTCGAGACCGCCGACATCGTGATCCCCGCGGATCGCCTGAGGCTGCGGTACCGGTTCCACGTGCCCGGCGGGCCGGCGTGATCAGGCGCGGCGCGTCCCCAGGGCCCGCACGGCCGTAAGCCGGGATCCGGGCTGACGCCGGAGCCGTGCGAGCATGGGGCCATGCGGATAACCAGCATCGACTCGACCGACGTGTTCAAGGGCAGCGCCGCACGGCCGCTGCAGGTAGTCAGGGTGGCGCTGGCCAACGTCGGCACCACCATGGCAGGCGAGGGCGACCGGGTCACCGTCACCGTCGACGGGCCGGCCGTGAGCACCCCCGAGCCAGTGGTGCTCAGTGGCGTGGCCCAGGGCGCGGCCGTCACGGCGGAGGTCGGAGTTGAGATCGCCGCGCCCGCGCAACCCGGTTCGACCAGGAACGTGCTGGCCACGGCGGCGGGTCCGGCCGGGACGGCCGAGCTGGCCGGCGTGATCACGGTCGCCGAGCCCGGCTGGGTCATGTGGATGGTCAGCCACTTCCACTACGACCCGGTGTGGTGGGACACGCAGGGCCAGTTCCTCCAGACCCGGCTGCTGCTGCCGGACGAGCACGGCGAGATGCCCGAGGTGCGAACCGCCTTCGAGCTGGTCCGGCTGCATCTGGACGCGGCCAGGCGCGACCCTGATTACAAGTTCGTGCTCGCCGAGATCGACTACCTCAAGCCGCACTTCGACGCTCATCCGGAGGATCGCGCCGACCTGCTCGACTTCATCAAGGCCGGCCGGATCGAGCTGGTCGGCGGCACCTATAACGAGCCCAACACGAACCTCACGTGCGCCGAGTCCACCATCCGCAACGCCGTCTACGGCACCGCTTACCAGCGCGACGTGCTCGGTGCCGGTGCCAGCACCGACGGCGGCGCGGGCCCGGACCGCGGAGCGGCGCGGCGGCGCGGGCCGCGCACGGCGTGGATGCTGGATGCGTTCGGCTTCGATCCCGGCTATCCGGGCCTGATGGCGGCGGCCGGCCTGACCGAGTCTTCCTGGGCGCGCGGCCCGTTCCACCAGTGGGGTCCCAACCGCTCAGCCGGCGACAACCGGATGATGCAGTTCAGTACCGAATTCGAGTGGCTGTCTCCGGACGGGCACGGCCTGCTCACCAGCTACATGGCCAATCACTACTCGGCCGGGTGGCTGGCCGGCCACCATGCAAAGACCCTCGAGAAGGCCGAGGCGGACGCTTACCGGCAATTCAGCGAGCTGGCCCCGGTCGCCACGACTCGCAACGTGCTCCTGCCGGTCGGCGGTGATCACGTGATCCCGCCGCGCTGGGCCACCGAAATCCACCGCGACTGGAACGCGCGCTACCTCTGGCCGCGGTTCGTGACCGCGGTGCCCAGCGAGTTCTTCGCCGCCGTGCGGGCCGAGGCGAACGAGCGGGGCGTCTGGATCACGCCGCAGACCAGGGACATGAACCCGCTGTACACGGGCAAGGACGTCACCTACATCGACACCAAGCAGGGCCAGCGCGCGGCCGAGACTGCCGTCCTGGACGGGGAGCGCCTGGCTACGCTCGCCTGGCTGGCCGGCGCGCGCTACCCGGCCGCGAGCCTGGACAAGGCCTGGCGTCAGCTCGTGTTCGGCGCGCACCACGACGCGATCACCGGCACTGAGGGCGATCAGGTGTACCTCGACCTGCTTGGCGGCTGGCGTGAGGCCTGGGAACGGGGTGATTCAGCCCGGCGGGACGCTATCGCGCACCTGGCCGGGCTGGCCGACACGGCCAGCCTGGCGGGCGCCGGACCCGCCGGGCCGGCCAGCGGGCCGCAGCCGCTGGCGGTGGTGGTGGCGAACTCGCTGTCGGCAACCAGGACCGCGATGGCCACCGTACGGCTTGACCTGCCCGCCAACTGGCCGGCGTGGCTCGAACTGGCCGATGATGACGGCGCTCCGGTCCGGTTCCTGGCCGAGGGCGTCGGACGCGCCCCCGGCGGCGGCCTGGCCGCCGTCACGCTGACCTTCCGCGCGGCCGACGTGCCCGGCGTCGGGTACCGGGCCTACCTTGTCCGCCCGGCGGCGGAGCAAGGCACAGACGGCTGGCAGCCCGCGGGGGACGCGCCGGTAATCGAGAACGACACGTTCTGGCTGCGCGCCGACCCAGACCGCGGCGGCACGCTCAGCCGCCTGCTCGACAAGCGGTCCGACACCGACCTGCTCGTACCCGACGGTCGCGGGAACGAGCTGCTGCTCCAGCCCGAGCATCCCGCGCACCCGCGCTGGGGTGAGGGACCATGGCTGCTGTGCCCCGCCGGCCCGGCCCGCGGCAGCGCCGGCCTGACGGCGGCAGTGCGGGCCGAGCGCTGCCCGGTGGGCAGCAGGCTGGTCGCCGACCTTGAGTTCGACGACCTGCGGGTGACGCAGGAGACCCTGCTCTGGGACGGTGCCGACCGGGTCGAGTTCCGGACCCACGTGGACGGATCCATCGGCCAGGACAAGCTGCTCCGGGTCAGCTTCCCGGCGGACGTGGCCGGCGGCCTGCCCGTGTACCAGACGGCCGTGTCGGTCATCGGGCGGCCGCCCGGCGGGACCGACATCGACGTAGCCGAGCACCCCTATACGCTCGACACCCCGGCCCAGGAGTGGTTCGCGGTCGGCTCGACTGCCCGAGTGGCCCTGCCCGGCCCCGACGGCCCGCAGCTGCAGGCGATCGGCGTCGCCGAGGTGATCTGCCCGCTGGTGCTGCGCGAATCCGCGCGCGGCCTGCTGGCCGCGCTCGCCCGCCAGGGCGTGACGGCGACGTGCTCGGTGCCCGACGGGCCCAGGTACGGCTTCCTGGACCTCGACTCGAACCTGCCGGACTTCCGCATCTGCCTGGGCGGGCCGGAGGGGAACGAGCTCACCGCCGAGGTACTCGCGGCCGCCGGGCCGCAGGCCGCCGAGGCACTCG
>JASHUE010000256.1:0-5244 GCA_030040195.1 Streptosporangiaceae bacterium
GCCTCTCGCAGCCGCGCCGCAGAACCGGCTCTCGGGCGTATCCGGCAACTGACACGGCCACAATTCTCCGGTTCACCATCGTCCGCAACGGAGCAACCATGCCCGCCGTCCTCGCACCGCCGACCACCACTGTCATGCCCGCCGATCGCATTTCCTACGACACCTCGCCGGAGCCCACCCTGGCGTCGGCATGGCAGGCGATATCGGGCACCTCGATCGGAGCCGACCTCCTAGACTGGCCGCCCGACCTCTTCGCGCTGACGGAGGTGATCCTCCATCGCTCGGAGGCTTACCGATTCGCGCTTTCACCGCCAGCTGGCTCGCAGTGGCCACCCGCGAGGTTTCCGGACTGGCCCGATGCGGTCGTCGGCGAGGGCCGGCAGTGGAGCGCCTGGGCTGAGGACAGGGACGGAGCGATCCCGCCTCTTCTGGGCCGCGAGTGGAGCATCTTGCAGACCCAGGCGGCCAAGGTCACGCTCAGCCAGCTTGCCGAGGCACGCGACTGGCGGTTGTGCGAGGCGCTGCTGACTTTGCACGCCCTAGCGGACGAGGCCTGCGCCGGGCTTGGTGTCGCCCTTGACACATCCAGCCCTTACGGTGTCGTCTACCGGGCCCGCGGTCGCGAACTGCTGGCGAGGACGGGATCGCTGGCTCGCCTCCCGGCCCACCTGATCCGGGTCCTGCCCAAGGTCCGCACCCCCGCGAACGGTAGTTCGCTGCGCTCGCTGTCACGGTATGCCGCAGTGCAGGTGCCCGGTGTCGCAGCCCGGTGGCACAAGACGCCGACCCACCGCACGACCACGCAGCCAAGCGGCAAGGCAGTTAACTTCCTGCTCCTGCCGTGGCCGCTGCGAGTACGCGGATCAGACTTCCGCCCGGTCATCGGGCCCCTCAAGGAGCTTGCTGACGACCGCTTCGGCTTCTTCGAGTTCGCGCCTTCTGGGCGTCTCGACCTGGACCTCGTGGACCGGATGCTCCTCGCCGCCCTCGACGAGGTCGAGACCGTCGACGTCGTCATCCTCCCCGAGAGCGCGGTCAGGCACGAGGAAATAGACCCCCTCGAGGCTCTCCTCGACCGGCACGCAGTGACCGGGCTAATTACCGGAGTTCGCGAGCGGCCGGCCCACCCAGGGCAGTTCCCGTCCAACTGGGTGCACATCGGCGTGTCGACGGGCGAGCACTGGGTGCACATTCGCCAGAGCAAGCACCACCGCTGGTCACTCGATGAGGCTCAGATCTGCCAGTATCAGTTGGGCGGCACCTTGCACGCGCATACCCGCTGGTGGGAGGCAATGGAGGTTCCTCGCCGATCGGTGCAGTTCGTCGAATTCGGCGACGGGATCACCCTCGCGTCACTGGTTTGTGAGGACCTCGCTCAGAGCGACGACGTGGCCAGCGTCATACGTTCGGTCGGCCCGATGATCGTGGTGACTCCCCTGCTCGACGGTCCCCAGCTCAGCTCACGGTGGGGAGCCAGGTATGCCAGCGTCTTGGCCGACGACCCCGGCTCCGCAGTCTTGACCTTGACGTCGTTCGGGATGGCGCAGCGCTCTCAGCTGCCAGGACTTGGCTCCTCGCCCGTGGTCGCGCTGTGGAAAGCCCCCGGCCAGTGCACACGCGAGATCCCGCTCGAACCCGGTGCGCACGGCATCCTGCTGGCCGCAAGCGCCGATCGTGCCGCCAAGCGCAGCTTCGACGGCCGCCGGCCCGCCGAGGACGGATGCGCGTTCTTTGACGTGAGCGTCTGCCAGATGCGCGCCGCACGTACCGGATCGGGGCCACCAGACTCACCGGCCCGATCACCTTCCTCGCCCGTGCTGCAAGCCGAGGAGCTCACGATCCTGACGTCCTGGGCGGAGGCGATCGCCGAAGCGCAACCGTGCGGAACCAAGGGCATCGAGTCCGTGCAGGCCAGCGCGCCCGCAGGTTCCTCTTGGCGAGCGGAGCTCGGAATCCAAGAACCTTCCCCGCGGCTGGAGCGGGCCATTAGCGTCATGATTCGCGCCGTCCAGGCGCCAGGCACCGAGGGCAGTAGCCAGCCGTGGGATGCCAGTTGGCGGGCGACGTGCAGCAGCCAGCCGGGCGAGCTCCCCGTCGACAGGCTCGCTCGCGCGGTGTTGCGATCGGCGCTCGAACAACGCCGGGCCCGGCACGCCTAAGGCGGGGCGGAGCCGTAGCCGCCGAGCCGGTGTACTACCGCCGCAGCTTCCACCCGGCCGCTGACGCCCAGCTTGGCCAGGATGTTCGACACGTGCACGCTGACAGTCTTAGTGCTGATGAAGAGAGCCTGCCCGATCTCCGGGTTGGACCGGCCGGCCGCGAGCAGCGCTAGCACCTCGCGCTCGCGCTCCGTGAGCCCGAACGGGGCCAGCTCGTCCGGGGCTGACGGTTCGGCGGGCGCACTGCCGCCGGGTGCAGCGCCTGTGATCGGCTCCAGGCTCAGACGGGCCCGGCGGGCCAGCGCGACGGCCTCCTCGGCGATGGGAGCGGCCCCGAGCCGATCGGCGAGCGCGTGCGCGTGCCTGACCGCCTGCTCGGCCTCCTGTCGGTGACCGTCCAGGGCGTGCGCCTGCGCCAATCGCAGCAGAGCGTAGGCGAGCGGGTACGGCTGCCCGGTCCCCTGCCAGGCGGCGACCGCCGCTGACCAGGCCTGCGTCTCGGCTGCCCCGCTCGCACGCGCGTGCTCGGCCTCGACGAGCGTTCGGTACCCTGGCTCGGCCTGAGCACGGGTCTCAAGATGCTCAGCGGCGGCAGCAAGCTCTTCGCAGTCCCGCGTGATATTAGCCGGGACCGGCGCGCGCCGGTCACGGTATCGCGTCGCCGCATCAGCCGCCACGCGCATGCCGGTCCACAGCAACGGCCCTGCGTCGCGCTCGGACCAGAACAGCGGCTCGCCCGCTAGCCCGGTAGCGACCGCGTCCCGCGCCGCGACCAGGTCGCCCCGGCCCAGCGCGATGACCGCCTCGGCGTAGCACATGGGCTGGGTGAACCGGGGATCGTTCACGGCGCCGATAGCCTGGCGCGCGGCCGCCAGCTCGGTCGCGGCCTCGTCGTATTGGCCACGCAAGGCACAGAGCTGCGCCCGCACCTGATGCAGTACCGCCGCGAATACTCCTTCGGGCTGGGCGCTCAGCGCCCGTGCGATCATCTCGCCTGCCTCGGCCCACTCGCCCAGCCGCAGGAGCGGCTCGGCCTTGTTGCCGACCAGATAGGAGCCAAGCGTGCGCGACACGCCAGCGTGCTCCGCCAGCTCGAGGCCCTTTGTCGCGGCAGATACCGCCTCATGATGCCGGCCGAGCAACTCCAGAACGTCTGACAGGTTGACGTACCCGCGCAGCGCGATCGCGAGAAAGCCAAGCTCTAAAGCCGAGGCCAGACCCGAGCGCAGCGCGCCGAGACCGTCCTCGGCGGCGCCCAGATAGGAGATGGCCAGGCCCAGGGTGATAGTCGCATCGGCCTCGACGTCTCTGGCCCCGGCCGCAGCCGCAGCCGCCATTGCCCGCCGGGCCACCTGTGCGCCCTCTTCCAGGTCCGAGCTGCGCGTCAGCGAGCTAGCGAGTGTGGCCAGCACGACCGCGTGGGCACGGGTCAGCCCTTCGTCGGGCAGCAGAGCCAGCGCCTCCCGCAGCGTCGTCACCGACTCGGCTGGCCAACCCGAGTCCCTAAGTGCCCGTGCGTAGCGCTCCAGCAGCAGCACCCGGCGAACGGGGTCGAAATCAGAAGGCAGCGTGGCCAGCGCGTCGGCGAGCAGAGATCTTGATCGGTCCAGCGCCCCGGACCCGTAGGCGGCTTCGGCCGCGAGCAGGCTCAGCTCGGCCTCGTCGAGGCCGGTGCGCTCCCGCGCGTCCGCCACACGTGGCCAGATTTCCTGGGCATGTTCAAACTGGCGCAGCGCCTCGGCCGGCGCGTAGGCCGTCATCGCGTGCCGCGCGGCATCGATCATCGCGGGCAGCGCTTGCGGCAGGTCGAGCGCCTCGTACCAGTGGTACGCCAGCGCGGACGGCACCGCGGCTACGGCCGGACCCGCGAGCCCCGGAGCGCGCGCCAGTGCGGCCCCGTACGCCGCGTGCAGCCGGACCCGTTCACCCGGCAGCATGTCGTCGTACACCGCGTCGCGGGTGAGCACGTGCCGGAAGGCGTAGCTCCGCCCCTCGGGGTCGACGACCAGCAGGTGCTTATCCACTGCCTCCCGCACGCCACCGAAGAACTCATCGTCCGCGAGGGCGGCTACCTCTGCCAGCAGCCGGTCGGGCACAGCCCGCCCGCAGCAGACGGACGCAATGCGCAGCAGTCCTTGCGCAACGCTACCGAGCGCGTCTACCCGGCTGAGAAGGACATCCTTCAGCAACGGGGACAGGCCGATGATGTCACCGCCGCGGCGCACCGCGCCGGCCAGTTCCTCTACCAGGTAAGCGTTGCCCTCCGACCGGCCGAAGATCACGTCGGCCACGTCCGGCGCCGGGGGAGCATCCAGGATCGCCGCCAGCTGAGCTGTGACTTCATCGCGCTCGAACCGCCGCAGTTCGATGTGCTGGAAAGAGCGCATACGCTCCCAGCCGGTGAGCAGCGGCCGCAGTTGATGACGCCGGTGGAGCTCGTCGGAGCGGTAGGTGGCGAGCACCATGACTGGCGCGTCGCGCAGCGACCTGACCAGGAAGGCCGTCAGCTCCAGAGTGGGCTGGTCGGCCCAGTGCAAGTCCTCGATCACGAACAGCACCGGCCGGGCAGCACTGAGCCGGTGCAACACCCCGAGGACCATCTCCAGCAGCCGGGCCTTGCGCACGTCGGCACCGACCAGTTCGCCCGCGCTCCCCTCCTCGGTAGGCCCTGCAGCTCCGGCCGGAGCAAGTTCGGGCAGCAGCGGCGCTAGGGCCGGCCCCGCCGGCCCTACGACCTGGGCCAGGGCCTCCGGCTGCAGGGTGCGAGTCACTGTCCGCAGCGCGTCCACCAGCGGGGCGAGCGGCTGACCGTCCGCCCCGAGTTCCAGGCACTGCCCCGTCAGCACCAGGAACCCAGTCTCAGCCGCCTGCCTCGAAATCTCCTTAGCCAGGCGGGTCTTGCCCACCCCGGCTTCGCCGCCCACAAGTGCGAAAGCCGAGTGCCGGGCCAGCGCCTGCCGCAATGACACGGCCAGCGACGCCATCTCCTCACCCCGGCCGATCAACACCGGGCTGACGACGCGGTCGCTCATAGCCAAAACGTTGCCACAGATCCCGCCTGACTGCATTGCTGGCCTCTCGCGGA
>JASHUE010000257.1:0-2530 GCA_030040195.1 Streptosporangiaceae bacterium
GGCCCATTCCTGGGCTTGCTGGAAATTCTCGAGTGCCTCGTTCAGCCGCCCATTATCGAAGTGCCACCAGCCAAGATTGTTATGCAGGGAGACGAGCCAGCGCCGGGTGCGGTCGTCAGGCGCCGCCCGCGCAAGGCTCATCGCCTGCGCCGCCCACTCGCTGGACCGTGCCTCGTCGGCGATGGCGAGCATGTGCAGCGCATCAATCTGGAGAAACAGCAGGCCGGCTGTCCTGGCGGTGCTTTCGGCGGCCTCGAACTCCGGCACGGCCTCAGCCGGCTGCCCTGCACTGTTCAGCAGCCGACCGGTCTCGAGTGCGACGCGGGTCCTCACGACCGCGTCAGCGGGATCGCCCAGCGAATCGATCAACGCATGCCCGTCTTCGAACCGCTGCTGCAAGGCGAGCGCCCGGGCCCGCTGAGTGACGAGCTCGGCCCGCTCAGAATCTGTGTACGACTCCGATGCCTCCTCGACAGCAAATCTCTGCTCCGACCCAGCGGGGTCTTCGAAATCCCACAATTCGTCGAGCAGCCTCTGAGTGATCACGCTGCCAACATACTGCCCGCCCCGGAAGTCCCGTTCCCGCTCTGAACCCGCCGGTCACGACCGCAGTAGCACCGTCCTGCCAAGTGCCGGACAGCGGCATGAGCATGCCGTCACGACTCAGCGGCCACAGCGGTCCACGCGCTCCCAGGGCCAGTCGGTGGCGAGCCAACGTACGACTGCGTCGGCGAGTGGTACGTCGAGGCTCGATCTGTCGGCCCGCACCCAGGACTGCACGGTGACGTCCCACTCCTGGGAGGCCGAGGGATACAGGTAGACGCAACCGATGACGTCGTTGTCGTCCGGGTCGAGGACGGTGAAGGTGTAACCGGCGCCACGCGTGAAGTCGTCGGCGTGGCGGCGAAGGTCAGTGAGGTTCTCCTCGAGCGTCATGCCGCTGCGTGGTGGCCAGTTGCCGTCGGGATAGCCGGGAGTGGAGCGTATGTGCTCGATGCTCGACATCCAGGCGGCATGATCGGCCTGATTGTGCTGCGGCCCCAGCGGTTCGAGGCGGAACTGGTCGGTAGTGAGTGAGGTCGGCGGCTCGAAGCCGACTGGCACGAACTCATCCGCGGTCATGACCGGCACCGTACCGGGCTGAACAAACTTCCTGCACCCAAGTTTTCTCGGCGGAATGCAGAACTGACGCCCGCTATTCGGCAAGATCGCCACTCCGGACATCGCGCGCCGTCCGGGGCTAAGAGAGTGCGTTCATGCGTGCGCCGGACCAGCCGACATGGCAACCATCCATCAGCTCATCGATGACCGCAGGACGCCGAGCCGACTGGTCTGCATGGTGCTGGGTGGGTCGGCTGACCGGCGTCCGATTTCTGCGGGACGGGGCCGCGGCGGGCGAGAACCGGGGCGTTGATGGTCACCTCCGAGTTTCGTGGTAGGCGGCAGCGACCCCACGGCGGCTTCGGGTCGCCACGCGTGACTCGTGCGATACTGACGCTCGGATAGGAAGGACCGGTCCCGATGCCGTACGTGGACAGCGGGGGCCTGCGCCTGTTTTACTCGGTTTCCGGCAGCGGGCCGCCGGTGCTGTGGCACACCGGCGGTTGCGGGGACTCGACCATGTGGGAGACAGCCGGGTACGTGGCGGCGTTGCCTGGGTACCGGCACATCCTGCTCGACCACCGGGGCCACGGCCGTAGCGGCGCACCGCCCGCGATGACCGGCCACCACATGTCGTGCTACGTCGATGACGTCATCGCCGTGCTGGATCACGCCGGTATCGGGCGCACCGTGCTGATCGGGTACTCGCTGGGGGCGCGAGTCGGCTATGCCGCGGGGGCGACGTATCCAGACCGTCTGGCCGGCCTGGTCGGGTTGGACTCGGTCCCTGACCCGAAGGCCGACCCCGCGGACTGGCGAAAGGGCGCGGATAGGGTTATGGCCGAAGGCACCCGGGCGGTCATCCAGGACATGGCCGACGCCGAGTCCGAACCGCCGCCGTCGTGGCTGCTGGAGCATCTGTGCGCCACTGACCAGGCCGGGTTCGCCGGCTCCTACGAGGCATTCGCCACCGCCCCGCCGTTCTGGCCGCTCGCCGACCGCCTGACGATGCCTGTGCTGTTGCTGCTAGCGGTCGGCGAGGACGACCAGGACTGGTGGGCCCGGGGGCAGTCTGCCGCCGCCGCGCTGCCTGATGCGCGCGCGGTCGCACTGCCAGGCCTTGGCCACCTTCAGGCGTTCTGGCGAACCGACCTCTCGCTGCCTCCGATCAGCCAGTTTCTGTCCGGGGTCGGCGGCCACCCGCCTTGGCGGTAAGCAGCACTAGACCACGGGCGGCCAGACCCGGTTCAGCGGCCGGCGAAGAAGCCGAGGTAGGCCTGGGCCAGGGCGGCGGGGTTCTCCAGCGCGATGTTGTGGCCGGACGCGGGGATGACTGCGCCGCGGACGTCGAGGCTCACCTGGGCCAGCTGCCTGGAAACCTGGTCCCCGAGGTAGGCCTCCCCGCCAACGGCCAGGACCGGGCAGCTGA
>JASHUE010000258.1:0-3292 GCA_030040195.1 Streptosporangiaceae bacterium
TGGGACAGCGGCCGGTACGAGCAGGCCTCCGAGGCCCACCGCGAGGTCCTGGGGTTGTTCCGCCAGACGGACAACCGGGCCGGTCAGGCGGCCGCGCTTGTCAACCTCGGGCTGACCGACTTGCGGCAGGGCCACTACTTGCGGGCCGCCGAGCACTTCGAGCAGGCCCTGTCGCTGTCCCAGGAGTCTGGGAACCGGAACTGTGAAGGCTATGCGCTCAGAGGCCTCGGTGAAGCAGAGCTGGCGCGGGGCCGCTACCCGCAGGCCACCGATCACCTGAACCAGGCGCTAGCCCTGTTCCGCGAAACCGCTGACCGCAAGGGTGAGGCCGACACCCTGCACGACTTCGGCGACCTCAACCGGCGGCAGGGCCGCTACCCGCGCGCCGCCGAGCACCACAACATGGCCCTGGCCATCTGCCGCGAGATGGAATACAGCCACGGTCAAGCAGAAGCGCTCAATGGCCTGGGAGCAGCCCTGCTCGCCATGGGCCAGTCCCAAGACGCCCTGCATCGGCACGACGATGCGCGCATCCTGGCCGACCAGAGCGGTGACGCCTACCATCAGGCCCGCGCTCATCAAGGCCTCGGCAACGCTTACGCGGCCATCGGCGAGCACATCCGCGCCCGTGAACGGTGGCAGCACGCTCTCGCCATCTATTCCCGCCTTGGCACTCCCGAAGCCGACCAGATCCGGACACAACTCAGCATGCACCGCCGGCCGTCGTAGAACTTGGTGTCTAGATACCGCCGAGGTGCTCAGGTCCGGCACCCGATCCGGATGAGTCTCTCCCGCCGCCCGGACTCGAGTACCGGAGTGCGCGAGCAGCGGCAAGACCGGGCGTTCGAAGCCCGCGTCAGCCGTGCATAACCATGCTCGAGTTGCGCGGTGTCGCGGAGTCGGCGCCGGTGATCAGATAGCTAATGTGCGGCCAGACAAGCTCTGGCTGGTTTCCGCCGTAAGCAGCCGTGCTGCAGAGCGAGGATGATGTAGCTAACTACGGCTGAGTGCCGAGGTGTGAGCATGCGGAATCGAGTAAAGCGTTCAGCTGGCACCGTGATCACGGCGAAGGACGTGCTCCGAGAGTATCGGCGCGGGCCAAGAGAGGCAGCGTCGGAAGCTGACATCGCCGCCATCGACCGCGGTGAGGGCCGGACCCTGTTCTGCTACTACCGGGGGCTGTATGGCAGCTACCCGAGGCGGTTTGCAGGCTGCATGCTCGAGTTGACCCCGGACGGGCCGGTGGTTCGGCCCCTGCTGATCCTCAAGCGCTGGCAGCGGATCCCCATATCTGAGCAGGTGATGGGGGCTCGGGTGCGGCCGTTCGACAACACGCGCGAGGCCTTCGAGCTCAGGGGTGCAGGCCAGTACGCTCAAGGAGGGCTGCTGCATCAGTCAGGCTCTGTCGTTGTCTCCTGTCAGACGTCTGGCGGCCTGCTTGAGTTCGCTGTCCTGCGGCCAGACGCCGACTTGGTGCTGCACTTCTTCGATCGTCTCGCGGGGCAGGCACGGCGTGCTGCATCGACTGAGGACGCGTAGACGAGAAAGTGTGGCGTCGACGCTAGCGCAGCTTGGCTCGACGACGCGTTCCCTGAGCTCGATTCGACCACAGGGCAGCGACACGAGCTGGCGCCGTTGCCTTCTTAGTGTCCGCTGTGACCGCCGCCAACGTGTCCCCCTGCGATGTGCTCGTCGCCGCCGCCGTACCCGTCATGCCCCGATCCGGGTCCATGGCCGGCTTGCCCATGGGTAACGGGCGCGGACCATTGCTGGACGAAGTTAGCCAGCGGGCCAGCATCTGCCCGATGCCCATGGCCGTGGTCTAGATGGTCGGAGAACCCCGCGCAGGTCAACAGCCAGCACTGCACGAAGCGATCGGTTTGTGACCACGCGACCTCTGCGTCACAGCGCGGAGCCTTATCGGCGGTTCGGACATCCAGGCCGGCCAGGGACTGTGCTCCAAGACCGAAGAGCACCGCGTATGGGGCCAGGCCAGCCAGTGCCTCCAGATCCCCGGAGACAACCAGTGCCCGCAGGCCGGTGCGGAAGACCTGGATCTGCTTCAGTAGCTGCTCTCCGCGGGCAGTCCGCTGATCACGAGGCCAGCGGCGCAACCAGCCATGCTGGACGGCGTCGCGCCGAATCTGCGCCCGAACCAGGTTCAGTGTAGGAATCAGGGCCTGACTGATCTCTGACAAACGGACCGTTGACTGCCCGGCGAATAGGCCGGTCAGCAGCGTTGTCTCATAAGCCAGCAGCTCTCGCCGGTCGGCCGCCGGCTTGCGCAGGTCGGTCAGCAGCCAATCCGGCTTCCCATTCTCTGGCGCCTCTTCGACGTGCAGAAAATCGCGCTCGGCGAGGTCTACGAGCGTAGCGCTGATATGGCCGAAGATCACCCGGCTCAGCAAGACGATCCCCAGCTGGGCAGGGCGTAGCTCCGCTGGAGGCGCCAGCCGCGGCGGGTCGTCGTGCATGCCGACAGCCTAAGCTCACCATGAATCCGTGTCATGACGGCGAAGCTCGACTCGCCCCGAGGCCGCGGGGGCAGTTGTCTCAACGTCTGTAGCGCCTGCGGTAGTCCAGCCAAAGCAGATCCGGTACTGGTCATTGATCCGGATAGCGGGCTGCCCACCCGGCCGCCGTTGAGCTTCTCCAGCCGGTTTGCGGGCGGCACTCGCAGGTCATTCAGGACGACGTGGAACCGTCGAGGGTAGGCGCCGGGCCGGGCTCGCTTAGTGAACTGTGGCCAAGCGCTGGACGTATGCCCGCTCGTCCGGCCCGAACCACGGCGGTGATCCTCCAGCGGCGTTCTCCGAGAGCCGGCCGGGACCGGCGGTAGCGGTCAGGGAAACGTGGACTCGCGGGTCGCTCAGGCCCCACTTGATCAGGGCCTGGGCCCAGGTGGTGATGCCAAAAGAAGCCAGCGGCGCGAGCTCGGCCGGGCTGGGCGGCCGGCGCATGAGCTGCCCTTCGCCGAGCGGGCGCATCAGCAGGACGCCGAGGCCGAGGTCGCCGGCCAGCGGCAAGATGGTGTGCTCAACCTCGCGGTGGGCCGGGTTGTAGGGCACCTGGACGGTGTCGATGCGGCCGGTGTTCATGACCTCGGCGAGCTCACTGAACGAGGCCGGGGAGTAGTGGGTGGCTCCGATCAGGCCGACTAGCCCCCGGTCCCGCGCGTCCTCGAGCATCGGCAGGTGCGTCTGCCAGGCCACCAGGTTGTGGATCTGCATCAGGTCGACACGGCCGCCATACCAATCCACCGCGCGGGACAGCTGTGCCGCGCCCTCCTCTG
>JASHUE010000259.1:0-2736 GCA_030040195.1 Streptosporangiaceae bacterium
GTAGCCGTCGGCGGTCCAGCCGATACCAGGGAACTGCCGGGGCTCACCATCACCAAGGTCGCCGTCGGCCCCATGGACAACAACGCCTACCTGCTGCGCTGCACGCAGACCGGCGAGCTTGCCCTGATCGACGCCGCGAACGAGGCCGGCACGCTGCTGGCCTTGATCGGCGACACCCCGCTGGCCACGGTCATCACCACACACCGGCACTGGGACCACCATGTCGCGCTGCCGGAGGTGGAGCGGGCGACCGGGGCGGCGACCGTCGCCCACCCGGATGACGCGGCCGGGCTGCCGGTCCCGGTGACGCGGCCGGTCAGGCACGGCGACCAGATCGCCGTCGGCAACGCCACCCTGTCGGTGATTCACCTGCGCGGCCACACTCCCGGCAGCATCGCGCTGTACTACGACGGGAACGGTGAGCTGGCCGATCAGCCGCACCTGTTTACCGGCGATTCGCTCTTCCCCGGCGGTCCCGGCAACACCGAACACGACCCGGCCAGGTTCGGGTCGCTGATGACCGATCTGGAGGAGCGGGTGTTCGCCGAACTGCCCGACGGGACCTGGGTCTATCCGGGGCACGGCAAGGACACCGTCCTCGGCACGGAGCGGCCGCACCTCGCCGAGTGGCGCGCTCGCGGCTGGTAAGGCGCGCCCGCGGCCGGTAAGGCGCCGCCACTACAGGCTGGCGTAGCAGGCGTCGATCAGCGCGCGGTTACGCGGGTTACGCCAGCGCGGGCCCATCTGGTTGGTCACGTAGCCGAACGCCAGCCCGGCGTCCGGATCGCAAAAGCCGACCGAGCCGCCGGCCCCGAAGTGACCGAAGCACCGCGGTCCGCGGCCGAACTCGCGCTCCGGGTGCGTGAGCTGGAAGCCGAGGCCGAACCTGGACGGCCGCCGCAGCACCAGGTCGTCGCCGTACACCTGCTCCCGCGTCGCGGCGGCCAGCGCTCCGCTGTCGATGACGCGCACGCCATCGATCGTGCCGCCGGCTGCCAGCGCCGAGTACAGCCGGGTGATGCCGGCCGCGGTCGCGTGCGCGTTCGCTGACGGGATCTCGGCGCTTCGCCACGCGGCTGTGTTCACGACGCCGAAGCCGGAGAAGTCCGGCGGGTTGAAGTAGGCGCTCATCGCCATCCGGGTATCCGGCACGCTGCTGGCGCCAGCCTCACCGGCATCGGCCGCCCCGGCGTCCGCGGGGCCAGCCGGCCAGTGAAACTCCGCCACTCGGCCGTGCTCGGCCCGCGGCAGCCCGATGTGCAGGTCAGCGCCCAGCGGTCCGGCCAGCCTGGCCCGCAGGAACGCGCCCGGGGTCTGCCCGGTGATCCGCCTGAGCACTTCGCCGCCGAGGAACCCGAACGTGTTCACGTGGTAGCCGTGCCCGGTGCCCGGAGGCCACCACGGCTCCTCGGCCGCGAGGGCACGGGTCATGAACTCCCAGTCGAGCATGCAGCCGGCCCGCTGCCGCGCGTGCAACGCCGGCAGCCCGGCCTGATGGCTGAGCAGTTCGCGAACCGTGACCCGGTCCTTGCCCGCGGCGCCGAACTCCGGCCAGTACCGCGTGACGCGCGCGTCCGGATCGAGCCCGCCCAGGCCCGCGACCCTGGCCAGGCACGCGGCCAGCATCCCCTTCCCGACGGAAAACACGTTGACCAGCGTGTCGCGCGTCCACGGCTCGCGGCGTTCAGGATCGCGCAGGCCTCCCCACAACTCGGCGACCACGGTGCCGCCGACGGCGACAGACACGGCCGCTCCGAGCTCGCCTCGTTCCGCGAAGTTAGCGGCGAACTCCTCGGACACGGCGCGGAAGGCCGGATCACACCAGCCGCCGATCATGTCTTCCCGCATGGCCGAGACTCCGCCTTCCGGAAAAGCTCGCCGGGCGTAGTCTGCCCGGATGGCACCGGTACACGACGTAGCGATAGTAGGCGCCGGCCTGCTCGGGCTGGCCGCCGCCCGCGCGGTCGCCGATCAGGGCCGGGACTTCGTCGTTCTCGAGCAAGCCGAGATCGGCCATGACAACGGCGGCTCGAAGGGCACCTGCCGGATCTTCCGGCTCGGCTATCCCGAACCCGAGTACGTGGCCGCCGCCCGGCAGGCGCGGGAACTGTGGCACGCGCTCGAGGCCGAAACCGACCGCCAGATCCTGCTGCCGACCCCTCAGCTGACCTTCGGTCCGCAGTTCCGTGCCGTCTACGACGCCATGCGCCAGGCGGGCGCGGGCTGCGAGTTGCTCAGCGCCGCGGACGTGGCCGAGCGCTTCCCCGAGATCCGGGCGGGAGGCCCGGCGCTGCTGGAGACCGAGTCGTGCGTAACCGCCGCCGACGAGGCGCTGAGCGCGCTGGCATCCGCAGCCGGGCTGGTGGATCCGGCCGACCCGTCGGGGCACTCGGGCCCGGCCGGCGCGCGCCTGCGCACCGGCACCAGGGTGACCGGGATAGCCGACGACGGCAGGCAGGTCACGCTGGAGACGAGCGCCGGACCGGTGACGGCGCGGGTCGCCATCCTGACCACGGGCGCGTGGACGGCCGGCCTCCTTGCCGGGCACGTGCCGATGGCCGGCGAGGCGCGGCTTGAGCAGGTCGCCTACCTCGCCCCCGCAAGCGCGCCCGGGCCCTCCACGCCAGCATCGCCGACGCCGATTTTCATCTGCTACGGCGACCCGTCGCCGTACGGGCTGCCGGTTCCCGGTTCGAGCCTGTACAAGATCGGGATCCACCAGAGCGGCGCGCTCAC
>JASHUE010000260.1:0-9492 GCA_030040195.1 Streptosporangiaceae bacterium
GGTCTGCGGGTACTCGTCCTTGTCGATCATGTTCTTGCTGAAGCAGTGCCGCATCAGCTCCTCAGCCTGCGGCTCCATCCACGTAGTGACGAACGTCGCGAGGTTGAGCCGGGCGTTGCCGTCCAGGATCAGCTCGTCCCTGATCATGGCCAGGGCGGCGTCGGGCTGCATCGGCTGCCCAGGCAGCTGGTGTTCAGGCACTGTGGGCAGATCCATGCAGTACAGCGGGTTGACGGAAAGTTCCGCGGGGCCGTGAGTCTCGTCGACCTTGGCGTGCAGGGGCATGGTGATGATCCTTTCTGACTGCTGGCCTCATGCGGCCGAGCGGACATAACGAGCGAGCAGGAAGGCGCCATCGGCCAGCACGTGCACGAGGCTGAGGCCGGCCGGCAGCGCGGGTGAGGAGTCCTTCGTAGCGGCCAGGATGCGCCCGGCATCGCCGCCGGCCAGCACCGGGCTTGTCGTCAGGCAGATTTCGTCGAGCAGGCCGGCCCCGGCCAGCTCGCGCAGCAAAGACGGCCCGCCCTCGACCAGGATTTGCCGGTGGCCCATCCGGGCGAGCTCGGCAACCGCGGCCCCGGTGTCGACCCGATGCTGGCCGGCCACGATGACGCGCGCATGATCGCGCAGCACCGCGACCTGGCGCGCGGGAGCGGAGGCGGTGGTGAGGACGATGGTCTGCGCGGTGGACGGCGCGTCAGTCAGCAGCCGCGAGCACCCGTCCAGGTGGAGGCTGTTGCTGACGAGGGCGATCGCGGGCGTGGGCGTCTTGCCGAGGCGCAGCCCGGCCCAGACTCCGTCCGGCGCGACCGGCCCGTAGTGCTCAGCCCGCGCGGTTCCCGCGCCGACCAGGATGACGTCGGCCAGGCTCCTGAGCACCGTGAAGACCATCCGGTCGGCCGGCCCCCCGAGGCCGCCCGAGCGTCCGGACAGCGCCGACGCCCCGTCGACGCTTGAGATCATGTTGGCCCGCAGCCGGGGACGGCCGGCCGTCGCGGGACGCGCCTCGTTCCCGTACAGAGCAGCAAGCTGGCGGATCGCGTGCGGCAGCGGCCCGCCGCGGGCCGACGGCACGACTTCCAGCTCCTGGCCGGTCACCGGAAAGATCTGGCGCACGGCGAGCAGTCAATCAGATCGCGCGCGGCCGGCAGCCGGCAGGCGTTAAATGGTGCCAGATATGACGTGCGGCCGTGAGATTGCACGATGCGCGTGGGATGGCACGAGGGGACGCGGTGTCGGAGCTGGAGTTCGCAGCCACGGTCATCTGGGCGGGTACCACCTGCTTTGGCCTCTACCTGCTGTTTGTGTGGATGTCAGAGGGCGGGCTGCGGCAGCAGGCGACCCGGATCACGGTTTTTCCCGCCGTTCTCGTCTTCGCTCATCCGGTGCTCGCCTCGGTCGGGCTCGTGCTGTGGATCGCGTTCCTCGTCACCATGCACGTGAGCTACGCGTGGATCGGCTTTGGCGTGCTGAGCGTGTCGGTCATGCTCGGCTTCGTGATGCTGACCCGGTGGCTGGTCGGCCGCGGCGGCCGGCACGCCAGGGGAGCGGAGCAGCAGTTCCCGGCCAGGATCGTGTCCATCCATGGCGTGGTCGGACTGACCACGTTCGCGCTGGTGCTGATCGCCTCCACGCTGGCGACCAACCACCACTGAGGCAAGATAAGACGGCTAGCGGCCGGAGCGTGGCTCCCAGGCGCGCTGCACGGCCTCGGGCCACCCCCACCAGCCGAGCCCGGTTAGCCGTTCCTTGCCAGCCTTATGTGCCGGCAACCGCCTTCAGCACCACGATCGCCCGATCCTGTACGAGCAGCGTGCCGCCCGGATCCTGGTGGCCAGCGCGACCGGGGTCAGCGGTGCCGGGGTCCGCCGCATCGGCCGTGTCGACGACGACTTCCCAGCCGGGCGCCAGGTCGGGCCCGGGCAGTGCGAACGGGACTGGTTCGCTGTGCGCATTGAACAGGAGCAGGAAGTGCGCGTCTGTGATTGCCTCGCCGCGTGGGCCTGGCTCGGTGATGGCATCGCCGTTGAGAAAGACGCCAAGCGACCTGGCGAACGCCGAGCCCCAGTCCGCAAGCGTCATCTCGGTGCCCGCCGGGGTGAGCCAGATGATGTCACGCAGCGCGCTTCCGTCCGGGCCGGAAGGCTGGCCGCTGAAGAACCGGCGCCGGCGGAACACCGGGTGGTCACGGCGCAGCGCGCTGAGGGCTCGGGTCAGCTCGAGCAGGCCGGCCGGCTCTGCGGCTTCCCAGTCCACCCAGGAAATCTCGTTGTCCTGACAGTAGGCGTTGTTGTTGCCGCGCTGGGTACGGCCGAGCTCGTCGCCGGCCAGCATCATCGGCACACCCTGCGAGCAGAACAGGGTGACCAGGAAGTTGCGGACCTGCCGCGCACGCAGCTTGCGGATCGCCGGGTCGGAGGTCGGGCCCTCGGTGCCGCAGTTCCAGGACCGGTTGTCGTCGGTGCCGTCGGTGTTGTTGTCACCGTTGGCCTCGTTGTGCTTGGTGTTGTAGCTCACCAGGTCGGCCAGGGTGAAGCCGTCATGGCAGGTAACGAAGTTCACGGAGGCGACCGGGCGGCGGGCGCTGGTCTCGTACAGGTCGCTGGACCCGGTCAGCCGGGAGGCAAACTCCGGCAGCGTGGCCGGCTGCCCGCGCCAGTAGTCGCGCACGGTGTCCCGGTACTTGCCGTTCCAC
This sequence comes from Streptosporangiaceae bacterium, assembly GCA_030040195.1. Taxonomy (GTDB): domain Bacteria; phylum Actinomycetota; class Actinomycetes; order Streptosporangiales; family Streptosporangiaceae; genus JAJYUU01. Next base: position 2,696 of record JASHUE010000260.1, read on the forward strand.
TCACTCCACAGCGGCGGGAACTTGCCGACCTGGTATCCGCCGGCCCCGACGTCCCAGGGCTCGGCGATGAGCTTGACCTGCGACACCACCGGGTCCTGCTGCACGAGCTCGAAGAAGGTGGACAGCCGGTCGACCTCGTGCAGCTCGCGCGCCAGCGCCGCGGCCAGGTCAAACCGGAAGCCGTCGACGTGCATCTCCAGCACCCAGTACCGCAGCGAGTCCATGATGAGCTGCAGCGCGTGCGGGTGCCGCACGTTGAGGCTGTTGCCGCAGCCGGTGTAGTCGAGGTACACAGAAGGGTCGGAGTCGTCCAGGCGGTAGTACGCAGCGTTGTCGATGCCGCGGAACGACAGGGTCGGGCCGAGGGCACCGCCCTCCGCGGTGTGGTTGTAGACGACGTCCAGGATCACCTCGATGCCCGCGCCGTGCAGGCTCTTGACCATGGACTTGAACTCGGCCACCTGTCCGTGCGGCTCGGCCGACTGCGAGTAGCCGTTGTGCGGCGCGAGGAAGCCGATCGTGTTGTATCCCCAGTAGTTAGTCAGGCCCCGCTCCACGAGCTGCTGCTCGGGTACTGACTGGTGGACCGGCATAAGCTCCAGCGCGGTCACCCCGAGGCGGGTCAGGTGGTCGATGACCGGGGGCGTCGCCAGCCCCGAATAGCTGCCGCGGAGCTCCGGCGGCACATCGGGATGGCGCATGGTGAGCCCGCGCACGTGCGCCTCGTAGATGACGGTCTGGTGGTAGGCGGTGCGCGGCGCGCGATCCCCGGCCCAGTCGAAGTAGGGGTTGATGACGACGCTGCGCGGCATGTACGGCGCGCTGTCGGCGTCGCTGACGACCTCGAGGGCACCCTGCTGATAGCCGAACAACGCCGGGTCCCACCGCAGGCGGCCGTCGACGGCCTTGCCATAGGGGTCGAGCAGGAGCTTGGCCGGATTGCAACGGTGGCCCTTGCGCGGCTCATAAGGGCCGGTAACGCGGTAGCCGTAACGCTGGCCCGGTCCCACGGCGGGCAGGTAGCAATGCCAGACAAAGCCGTCGACTTCGGTCAGCGCGATCCGCGACTCGGTGCCTGCGTCGTCGAACAGGCACAGCTCAACTCGCTCGGCCGCCTCTGAGAACAGGGCGAAATTCGTGCCAGACCCATCCCAGGTCGCCCCGAGCGGATAAGCGGTGCCAGGCCAGACTTGCATCCGCTGACCTTACCCGGCGGTGACGGCAGATCGATCCACGATAGCCGCCAGGTCCAGCCCCCCTGGCAGGCTGCCGAACGGCGCGCCGGGGCCGCCGGCCTCCTGATTCTCCAGCCGGGACACGCAGTAGGCCGTCGCGACGGCGGCCGGGGCGAACCTGGCCAGCAGGGCCGCCTGGAGCGTGACCGCGATCACGCCTGCCAGCCGCCTGGCATCGCGCTGTGCTCCCAGACCGGCGCTGGCGGCCAGCTTCAGCTCGGCCCGCAGCCTGCTCGCGGCCGCGGCGACCCGCGGCTCGCTGGCCGCCAGGTCGACCTCCGCCAGGAGCGCGTCGGCGGAGTCCGGCGTCCTGACCAGCGCCCTGAGTACGTCCAGGGCGGTCACGTTGCCCGACCCCTCCCAGATCGAGTTGAGGGGTGAGTCCCGCAGCAGCCGCGGCAGCACCGATTCCTCGACGTAGCCGTTGCCCCCCAGGCACTCCAGCGCCTCGGCGGTGATGGCGGGGGCTCGCTTGCAGACCCAGTATTTGGCGGCAGGCAGCGCCAACCGGAGCAGCGCAGCCTCGGCGGCGTCGCCGCGATCGGCCCGGTCGGCCGCTCCGGCCAGCCGCAGGGCCAGGGTGGTCGCGGCCTCCGACTCCAGGGTCAGGTCGGCCAGCACCGCCGTCATCGCGGGCTGGTCGATCAGCAGTGCGCCGAACGCGCTGCGGTGCCTGGCGTGATGACCGGCGAGCACGCACGCCTGCCTGATGCCGGCCGCGCTGCCCAGCACGCAGTCCAGCCGGGTGGCGCTGACCATGTCCAGGATCGTCGCGACGCCGCGGCCGGGCTCGCCGACCGGCCAGGCGAGCGCCCGCGCGTACTCGACCTCGGAGGAGGCGTTGGAGGTGTTCCCCAGCTTGTCCTTCAGTCGCTGGATGTGCATCGCGTTCCGGCTGCCGTCGGGCCGTACTCGCGGCAGCAGGAAGCAGGTCAGGCCCTCGCGAGCCTGGGCCAGGACCAGGAACAGGTCGCACATGGGCGCCGAGCAGAACCATTTGTGCCCGGTCAGCAGGTAGCCGCCGTCACCCGCGGGCTCGGCCCTGGTGGTGTTCGCGCGCACGTCGGAGCCGCCCTGCTTCTCCGTCATCGCCATGCCTGCCAGCAGGCCGGCCTTGCTGTCGGGTACCCGCAGGCCGGGATCGTAAACGGCCGAGGACAGCAGCGGCTCGTACCTCGCCGCCAGGTCCGGCGAGTGCCGGAGCGCCGGAATGCTGGCGTACGTCATCGAGATCGGGCAACCATGGCCGGCCTCGGCCTGAGTCCAGACGATGAACTTGGCAGCCCTGGCGACGTGCGCTCCCGGCCGGGCGCTAGCCCAGGGCGTGGCGTGCAGGCCGTGACCGACCGCGGTCGACATGAGCTGGTGCCAGGCCGGATGGAATTCGACCTCGTCGATCCGGTAGCCGCGGGCATCATGGGTCCGCAGCACCGGCTTGTTGACGTTCGCGAGCCTGGCCAGATCCTGCGTCTGAGCCGTCCCGGCCAGCAGCCCCAGTTCATGCAGCTCGGGCTCGGCCCATGCCCCGCCCTCGCGTCGCAGGCCCGCGAGCAACGCTGGATCGGCGGCCACGTCGTGGCCGGCGAGCGGCGGGACCTGGTTGAAGACCTCGTGGGTGTTCAGATGTGGATACCGCACTCGGTCTTGGCAGTCCCGGCCCATCGTCCGCTTCTCGGGTCGGCGCCGTCGGCGACCCTGGAGGTGCAGGTCCGGCAGCCGATTGACGGGTAGCCGTCGTAAATGAGCGGGTTCACCAGCACGCCCTCGGCCGCGATGTACTCGTCGACCTGCTTCTGGGTCCACTCGACGATCGGGTTGACCTTGACCATCTCCCGGCGCGCGTCCCAGGAGACGACCTTCGTGTCGCTGCGGGCCTCGGTCTCCTCCCGGCGGACACCGGTGAACCAGGCGTCGTACGGCGCGAGGGCCTGCTCGAGCGGCACTACCTTGCGCAGGTAGCAGCACAGGTCGGGGTTCCGGCCGTACAGCCGCGGGCCCAGTTCGGCGTCCTGCTCGGCCACAGTGGTGGGCGGAGTGACGTTGATGACGTTGACCGGGTAGATGGCCGAGACCGCGTCCCGCGTGCCGATGGTCTCGGGGAAGTGATAGCCGGTATCGAGGAAGAGCACGTCGATGCCGGGCAGTTGCTTCGATACCAGGTTCACGAGCACGGCGTCGCTCATCGAGGAGGTGATGCAGATCCGGGATCCGAACGTCTTAGCCGCCCAGGCGATGACCTCCTCGGCCGACGCTCCCGCCAGTGCATCAGCCGCTTCCGCGGCTAGCCTCTCCATCTCGGTGGGCTCCTCCTCGCGGCGTCGGTCAGTTCCGGCATCCTACCGGGGTTATGGGCGACTTTCCCGCCGCCACGGCCAGAAGTCTTTACCACCCACAGTAGGGCCTATAGCGGATAACCGCACCCTCTGTCGCGTAAGTCACAACAATCACGACCGTCCGGAGAGTTACGGTTACCCGGCGCTATCCGGTCGGAGGCTACCCGCCGCCATCCGCGCCAACCGCGACCGTGCCCGAGCTATTCCGGCCCGAAGCTGATGTCAGTGTTTACCCGATTTTGCGGTCTGCGTTCCCGGGCCTTCCCTGAACAGCCCGCTGCTTGCTGGCGGCGGGGTGAAGTCCGCGATCCCGCTGCCGAGGTCTGCGCTCTCGAACGTCATCTGCCAGATCTGACCAGCGTTCGCTCCGTACACCGAGCCGGGGCAGTCCATTGCCCCGCCCGACGACCGGTAGCAAGACGACGAGCCGGTCATGGGGTGGGCCACCGGATCGGTCGGGTTGAACATCGACACATAGCCGGCCAGCAGCGGCGTATAGCCACCGAAAGCCGCGAAGTCGAAGCTGTTGGCGGTGCCCGTCTTGCCGGCCTGCGGGATGTACACGCCGTTACGTGTGACGCCGTCGCCCTTGGCCGTTCCGCTGGTCAGCACCCCGCGCAGGATGTAGGTCGCGGCATCGGCGACCAGGGCCGAGATCACGCGGTGACAACCGGGAGACGCAACCGGCAGCGGCTTGCCGTTAACGCCGACGATCTGCCTGATCGCCAGCGGCGTGCAGTAGATGCCGCCGGATGCGACCGTGGCGTAGGCGGCAGCCATCGCCAGCGGCGAGACGTTTACCACCCCGAGGGTGAACGACGGCACGTCGTCGGCGGGCGGCTGGTAGCCGGGTGTGCCCGGCGTGCCGACCGCGTCGAGCAGCGACTGGCCGGTGGCCCGGTGGACGCCCATGCTCACCGCGGTCCTGACGACGTTGCACAGGCCGACGCGCTGCTCGAGCTTGGCGAAGAACACGTTAATCGACTGGGTCGTGGCGGTGTAGAGGGTGTAGGTCCCCTTGCCAGGTCCCTCGGCGTTGGAGACGGGGAACATCCCGGTGTTCTGCCCGCGGCAGTTGTAGTACGGGCCCACGACGCTCGGCGAGACGATGTTCAGGCTGAAGCCGAACGGGATGTCCTCCTTGAGCGCGGTGATGAGCGTGAAGAGCTTCGATGAGGATCCGGTCTGGACGCCGAGCCCGCCGTTTTGCGCCGCGTCCACGGCGAAGTCGATGCTGTCCTGGTTCTGGACGACGCTGGTCCCGTATGGCCGGTCGACCGCGATCGCGCGGATCCAGCCCGTGCCCGGCTGGATCAGCACTTCGGCGGCGGCATTCTGACCGGGATTGAAGGCTGACGGAGGCGACGGCACCATGAAGTCCACCGCGTTCTGGGCCGCGTGCTGATCTTGCTCGTCCATCGTGGTGTAGATGCGCAGCCCGCCGACCGAGTTCAGCTCCTGCCAGGCCTGGCGGTAGGCGGGGTTCGTGCGCATCTCGGCGAGCACGTAGTCGCAGAACCAGGCCGCCGGCCTGGCTGACGCGCTGTAGCAGCCCTGCTGCATCGAGACCGTCGACAAGCGCAGGCCCAGCGGCGTCCTCCCGGCCGCGGCAGCGGCCGCGCGGGTAACGTAATGCAGCTGAGCCATCCGGGTGAGGACGATGTTCCGCCTGGCCAGCGCGGCCGCGGGATTGGCCAGCGGGTCGTAATACGCGGGATTCTGCACCAGGCCGGCCAGCATCGCCGCCTGCGGGAGCGTGAGCTGCGCGGCGGTAGTCGAGAAATAGCGCTGCGCGGCGACTTCGACGCCGTAGGCCTCGTTTTCGAAATACGCCACGTTCAGGTAGGCGGCCAGCAACTGATTCTGGGTCAGCTCATGCTCGACGCTGGCGGCGATCCGCAGTTCGATGATCTTCCGCGCCGCGTCGTCGGCGACCGCGGCCTGCCGCTGCCCGTTGGTGGTCGCGGTGAGCAGCAGCGCGTTCTTGACGTACTGCTGAGCGAGCGTGGAGGCGCCCTGCACCGCACCCCCGACCAGGTCGACCGCGATGGCGCGCAAGGTGCCGTGGATGTCGAGGGCCCCTTGATGGTAGAACCGTGAGTCCTCGATGGCCACGATGGCATCGCGCATCGCCGGCGAGATCTGCTGGTATGACACCGGGACCCGGTAGATGTAGTTCGGGTAGTAATAGGCGATCAGATTGCCGTTGGCGTCGAGGATCTCCGACCGCGAAGGAAGCTCGCTGAGCCCAGGCACCGGCAGCGAGTCGAACGTCTGCGTAGCGTCGCGAGTGGCGATGCCCGCGACCGCCACCAGGGGCGCCATCATGGCGCTCACGACCACGCCCGCAAGCACGGCCAGCGCGGCGATGGTGGTCAGGACGCCCAGCAGGAACGCCGGCTTCACTCGCCGGCCGGTGCCCGTCATCTACTGAACCAGGCAGCCTGAGCTCGTGCCGTGCAGCGGGAAAGCCCTGGCCAGGCCGTCGGCGATGTCGAGGGCCCGCTGCTCGTACCCGGCCGACGTGTAGTGGATGCCGTCCGAGATGAACCAGGTCCGCTGGGCCAGCTCGGCCCAGTCGAACACCCGCATATTCGGGTACCTGGCGCAGGCTTGCATCAGCGCCCGGTTCCAGAGCTGCATGTTCGCCTCCGAGTACGGGCCGGATGTGAGCAGCGAGATGACGTTGACCCACATCACCGGCTCGCCGCGGGTGACGGCCATCATCCGCTGGATCCTGGCCATCAGCCCGACGTTGGACCCGGCCGCGACATCGGCGGTGTCGTTGGTGCCCAGGGCGAGGACCCAGCAGCCGCGGAAGCCCTGCCCGATCAGCCCCTGGGCGGCCTGATACCCGTTGGTCGTGCCGGGCAGCACCTCGACCACCGACCGGGCGCCGGTGATGTTGGTGTAGACGGTCTGCACGCCCACGCCCTCGTAACGGGCGGCCAGCCGCGTGGCCGGGTTCGGCAGGTAGTCGGGCGAGACCATGCCCTCGGACGTGGAGTCGCCGATGTGCGCGACCGAGCGGCAGGACGTACGCAGCGGGCCGGCCAGATCCGCTGTCGGCGGGTCCGCCTTGCTGGCGTGATGCTTGCCGGTCGCGGCCGGACGCGCGCGGGTCACCGAGTTGCTGGACGCGGCCAGGGCCTGGGAGCCGCCGAGGCCCGCCACGCTTCCCGCGGCCGCGGCCGGCGCGGGAAAGGCCCCGGCCAGGCCGGCGGACGCC
>JASHUE010000261.1:0-6734 GCA_030040195.1 Streptosporangiaceae bacterium
GGTTCACGGTAGACCGACGCGCTGCTGCCGCACGGGGCGTCGAGCACCCGGGTGAATGCTCGACCCGCAGCCTGGGCGGAGCGGCGCTCTGGTTCGTAGCGACCGCAATTTGCACCTGAATGTGCGGGAGTTCTGGAGCACCTGAATGCAGCACTCGGATGGAGGTCTTTCATGGCGAGTCCGAAACCGACCTGGCAGCCTCACGAAGAACACGGCCCTGTCACGACACGAAGTCCTCTTCCTGACACGGTGTTCGCGTTCCCCAAGCAGCGGAAAGAGCCCCTCACCGACGCCGCGCACGTCAGGAACGCGGTTGCGAGGTTCGATCAGGTAATCGACGTCTCTGACGCCGACCGCGCCCTGGCCTTCGCGAACATCGAGAAGGCGGCGAGCTACTACGACGTGGATCTCTCCGAGACCAACTGGCATCAGCTCGGCGTCCATCCTCAGCCCCGCCGCGCAGAGAGCGCGAGACAGGGCGCGGAAACACGCGTGCGCACCGGAGAAGCGGAGGAGGCTGCACGGAAAGGCGCCGCGACGCGAGAACGACTCGGCATTGCCGAGGAAGCGGCGAGGAAGGCTGCCGAAACCAGGCGCCGAGAGCGCGAGGAGAAAGAAGGCCGCTGAGGCGTTTCGGTCTCGGTTTGGCGGCTAAGGCCACGGGCTCCGGGACAGGCTCCAGCTCGATTTCGCCATGAGCGCGGCTGCTGCTGGGTCTGCGAATCCGGGCTTGCGCGCTGGCCGCGCTCGTCAGTCTCGGCGCGGCCAGCGCTGAATCGGTTATGGCGTAGCCGACGTCGTGGTGGTCGGCTCCGGCGTTGACGTCGGCGTCGGCGCTGAAGTCGGCGTCGGTGCTGACGTCGACGTCGGCGTCGGCGTTGGCTTCGGCGCTGGCGGCGGCGGTTCCTTCTGCGTGCACGCGAACTCGGGCAAGACCACGAACCACGCCATGGTCGAACCCGACGAGCCCGGCGCGCCGGAGACATCGATGAACATCACGTAAATGCCCGGCACGCGGGAGCCCCACTCGAACTGCAAGGTCGTGCCGCTGGAGTGGAGAAGCGTGGGCAGGCCGATCAGATCACCGTCCTCGTTGTACATCCTTATGTCCCATTCGGCCCCGACCACCTTCATCGGCGGATGGCCGAGCTTGAACCCGCCGCCTACCGTCATGGTGATCGTCGCCCGCTTGCCCGGGCACACGGCCGCGGGCGTGACGGTGACCGTTACCGGGTCGCCGGCGGGCTCGGCCGCTGGACCGACCGCACGATCCGCCTGGAGGTGCGCGTCGGTGCTGGCACCGGTACTGGTGGGCGGCGGTGAGCTGCTCGCCGCCTTCTGGCTGCCGCAAGCTGACAACCCCAGAGCCAGTGATGCTGCAAGTAGTGGCGTGGCCAGCAACACGAGCCGGCCCTTGGTCTTGCGTGTATGTTCCATGCCCTTCATAGACGAGGGAAGGCATCAAACCGTTGAAGCGCAGATGGCCCGCCACCCTGGCCATCGGCGGCGCTGTTGACGCGCTGCGGCGCCTGACCACTACCGCCATCGGCGAGATGGGGGGAACGAAGCGTCCTGCCGGGCTTCGCTGATCGCCGGGAGAAGTGGTCTCGGGCCGGTCTGCTGCCAGCTCCGGCTGGCCGCCAGGCAGCCCCAGGCGGTAATCCCGCTGCTGAAGGCCGGAGGTCAGCCGGGCGTCCCCGACGGGCTTAGCGCGCGACCCACATATTCCTCCGCCTGCGGCTGCCACAACCGCCAGAGCGCGGCGAGCCGACCGACCGGGTCGTCGTCCCAGTCGATCCTCAGGTCGGTGACCGGCCACGATTGGGAGTCGGAGATGACCAGCCCCGCGGAGCGCACCGGCGAGACCTCACCGCCGGCCGCGAGGCCGGCCTGAAGGGCGGCAACCAGCCGGTCGCCCAGGCGGTATTCCGCGTGGCTGACGAAAGCCGCGAGCATCGCCGCGGGAACGTCGCGGCCGGCCAGCAGGTTGCCTGCCGCGGCCGCGCCGTCGGCGTGGACGTCGGCCGCCTCGCCCAGTGTCAGAGCGCCGGAGTAGCTGGCAGAGCCGCCGACCGCATCGACGACGGCCAGCTGACGGTAGGCGATGTCAGGGGTCCGGCCGACGACAGCCGCGAGTGCTTGGCCGGCTGTCACGCCGGCGCTCAGAGCGTCCAGCAGTTCCCCGCGCAGCCGGGGATCGGTCGTGCTCTGGCTGCACACGGCACCGACGCCAGCCCGGACCGCAACGCACCTGGCCGCGACCGCCATGCTCGCGGAGGCAATCACCGCGCCAAGCGCGCCCGTGCGCTCGCACCGGCCTGCCAGGGAGAACGTCACGGCATGACCGCCACAATGGTCACCTCGACCAGCCATTCCGGCCTGGCCAGCGCGGACACGACGAGGCCGGTGAACACCGGATAGACACCCCTGAGCCGGTTCCCGAGTACCCGGTAGACCGCCTCGCGGTGGCGGATGTCGGTCAGGTAGACGGTGCAGCTCACCACGTGTTCGACAGAGGCGCCGGCTTCTGCGAGCAGCGTCTCGACGTTCATCATCACCTGCTCGGCCTGGGCGGTCGGGTTGCCGACGTGGACACTCGCGCCAGTGTCCAGATCCTGCGGCACCTGGCCGCGCAGGTAGATGGTGCTGCCGGCGACCACAGCCTGGCACAGGTCGTTATCGAGCCGCTGCTCCGGATAGCTGTCCGCGGTATTGAACGGCCGGATCCGCAGGTGGCCGCCGACAGAGATCGGTTCCCTCACTTGCGCACCTCGTTCGCGACGTCCGAGTAGCGCGCCACCACGTCGAGCGGGCCGCTGAAGTCATAGTTGTTGTAGACGGCCAGCAGGTGCGAAAACGGGGGCGACTGCGCGAACAGCTGGAATGTAAGCCGATGCCCGGCGTAGTCGGAATTGAGGAGGTCGCGCGCGAGGGCGAAGAGCTTGCGCCGCTCTTCCGCGGGGATCTCGCCGATCGTGAAGTACTTCCGCAGCCAGTCGCCGGCACCAGCGCTGTCAAACGTGGCCTTGCTGGGCATCAGGCTGGCCTGGCAGCCGCACAGGTCCCGGACCAGGTGCATGACCGACGGTAGCTGGCTGGACGCGAAGACCCGCGCTGCGTACATCATCGGCTGGTTGGGCATCAGCAGCCCGGCCGGGCTGGGCTGCGCGAGTTCGACCGCCGCGGTCAGGTGCGCGTTGATGCCCTCGCGGTAGCACGCGATCTGCGCGATCTTCTCCCGCACGCCCTGGTGCATGGTGACTCCGGTCGACCGGGCGCTGGCGTAGGCAACGCCGAGGAGGAAGTCGGCGAACCGGGCGTAGCGCTGGACGTACGGGAAGATGCTGTAGCGGTGGAGGGTCGCGCGGATGAATGCGGCCGCCCTGGTGTGCCGGTAGAAGAAGACGTTCTCCCAGGGAATCTCGACGTTGTCGAAGATGATCATCGTGTCAATCTCGTCGTACCGGCTGGTCAGCGGATAGTCATCGGCGTTGCGGCCGTCGGCGAAGGCCGACCGGCAGATGTGCTTGATGCCGGGCGCGCCCATGTCGGCGAGAAAGCCGACCGCGTAGTCGCTGAGGACCTCGTTGTTCCAGTCGCCGATGGTCGGCTTGACGAACGCCTGGTTGGCGTAGGCGGCCGCGGTCTCGAACTTGGCGCCGCGCACCACGATGCCGTTGCCGGTCTCCCCGACTACGTGCAACAGCACGTCGGGATCCTGGTCTTGCGGCCGGACGGAGCGGTCGCCCTTCGGGTCGGTGTTGGCCGATACGTGGAACGGGTCGAGCAACTGGGCGCGCCGGACGTGGTGGGCGATGTTCGCGGAGAACGCGGCGTCGATCTCGTTCAGCACATCCTGCCCGTCGAACAACGACCACATCTCGCCGACCGTCTCATCGCCCACCCTGGTGACCACGCCGCCGGCTTCGTCGAGTATCGCGTCGACAGATGCGCGCTTGGCCAGCCAGTCGTCGCGCATACGGGGCGGGCGCGAGGTGGTGGCGCAACGCTCGCCCGACAGCTCGTCGGTGTAGGTAAGCAGATCCCTGGTGCCGTCCTCGTGGCCAAGGTCGTAGATGCGCGCGCGCAGGCTGACCAGCGGCGCAAAAGCCGGGTGCGTGGGGACGTCGCTGACCCGCTGACCGTCGATCCACACCTCGCGGCCATCTCGCAGCGACTCGATGTACTCCTTGCCGGTTCGCAGCAATTTCGCTCCTCGCAGTCCGGTGATCCGGTGATCAGGTCCTCGCGGCGCGAGGAGCGTCGTCGAGCACTTCCTGCCGCACGGCGCGCAGTTGCCTGGCGCCGGTGACGAGAGAGCCAGCGCGGATCCGCTCGGTCGGGGCGTGCATGTCCTCGCCCACGCAGCCGCCGAGGGCGACTATCGCCGCCGGATCGAAAGCCGCGCCTGTCATATGTCCTGACCAGCCAGAACTCCTGCCATGCCAGCTCGGATGAGAGCACGGCGTACTATTTCGTTAGACCATTGATATAGTTTGCTGTAATGGCAAGTCAAGGGCCAGGCCAGGCCTTCGCTGACGTCGGGGAGGTCATCGCCGCCAACCTGCGTCGGCTCCGGACTGCGCGCCGGATGTCGCTGGCGACCCTCGCGACCCGCGCGGATGTCGCTAAGGCGACGCTGGCCAACCTGGAGCAGGGGCGGGGCAACCCGACAATCGAGACGCTGTGGTCGCTGGCCCTTGGGCTCGGCGTGGCCTTCAGCGACCTGCTCGAAGACCGGAGCGAGACCACCACCATGGTTGTCCGGGCCCAGCAGGGAGCGCGTGTGCGCGGGTCGACCCCCGGCGGGAAGCTTGACCTGCGGCTGCTTGACCGCCTGGAGCGCGGAGGCCTAGTGGAGGTCTTCGCCATGTTCCTGCCGGCCCGTACCGAGCACCTGGGCAGCCCTCACGGCAGCGGCGTCATCGAGCGGGTGTTCGTGCACGAGGGGACAATCACGGTCGGCCCGGCCGGCGATCCGGTCACGCTCGGCGCCGGCGACTACGCGCGGTACAAGGGTGACGGACCTCATCTCTACCGCACGGGCGACGCGGACTGCCGCGGTATGTTGCTCGTCGGATATCCGCCGGCATAGGCGAGCGCCGGCGACCGGGTCCGACCGCCTCGCGGCCGGGGTGCGCGGCCGTGTCGATCTCGCCGGGGCGAGTCAGGATTCCTCGTCCGGCTCCTCGTTGACCACGTGGACGGCTGCTTCCTCGGCAGTCGCGCCGCCGCCGTCGATCCCTGAGTCGTAGGCAACAAGGTCAGGATCGTCGATGGTCGTATCCTCATCCTCGGTCACGAGTCTGCCTGCCCGCGGATCGGCGCCCTCGTCGGCGGCTAGCCGGATGACGTCCGCGTCGGTCGCGTTCTCGTCCCAGTCCCGATCGGGCCGGTCGTCGTCCGGATCTGTGCCGATATCAGGCTCTTCCTCGGCCAGAAGCTGATCCAGCGATTCGCCGTCTTCCTGCTCCTCTGCCGTCGAGCCGAACCTCATCGCCGCTGACCACCGTTCAGGGGTAGCGACTCCGCGATCTAGCGGGTCGTCGCCTGGGGCGCCATCCAAGGTGTCTGACGCGTCGCGGACCTCATAGTCCTCAAGGTCGGACGACTCGTGTCGCCGCTCCTCTGGCATGGTCAGCTCCTCTCCGAAAGATATTCGGCGGCCATTGCCCCAACGTACCCGTTGTCACTACGGGGCACCGTCGAGAGGCCGACGTTGCCACGGAATCGGATGTTAGTGACATATTCGACCTAGCAGGCCGCGATTCCGCGAGCCTGCCCACCAACGCACCGGGCAGAAGGCCGTCGTCAGATCGGGCGAGTCACCGGGTGGCATTCCCGTCATTGACCAGGACCGCCGCTCCGTCAAACACGCCCGCCTTGAGGTCCTGTAGCGCCTGCTGTGCTTGTGCCATTGGGTACACATGCGTGGTGGCCCTGACGTCGTACCTGAGGGCGAGCTCGAGGAACTCCCGGCCGTCATGGCGGGTGTTGGAGGTGACGCTGCGCAGTTCCTTCTCATAAAACAGCTCGTGCTCATAGTTCAGCGGCGGCGTGTCGGTCAGATGGATCCCGGCGACGGCGAGGACTCCGCCGCGGTCAAGTGCGCGCATCGCGACTGGCACGAGGTCCCCGACCGGCGCGAACAGGATCGCACTGTCCAGCGGTTCCGGCGGGGAGTCGTACGCTCCCCCGACCGACGCGGCACCTAGCTCGAGCGCGAGTTGCTGGGAAGCCTCGCCGCGGGTCAGGGCATGGACTCTCGCACCTTGCGCCACTGCTACCTGAGCGACGAGGTGGGCGCTGTCACCGAATCCGTACAATCCGAGCCTGCCCTGCTCCGGCAGCGACGCGCGCAGCAGCGCCCGGTAACCGATGATTCCGGCGCACAGCAGCGGCGCCAGCTCGACGTTAGCGACGTCGGCCGGCAGCCGGTAGGCGAACGGCGCCGGAACGGTCGTGTACTCCGCATAGCCCCCGTCAGCGTCCCAGCCCGTGTAGAGGGAGTCAGGACACAGGTTCTCGTTGCCGCGGCGGCAGTAGACGCAGGTCCCGTCGGTGTGCCGGAGCCACGCCACGCCGATTCGGTCCCCTACGGCATAGTCGGTGACGCCCTCGCCCAATGCCCCCACCAGGCCCACGACCATATGACCGGGCGTGACGTGCTCACGGTGCACCGGCAGGTCACCCTCGCTGACATGCAGGTCAGTCCGGCAGACGCCGCAGGCGAG
>JASHUE010000262.1:0-4499 GCA_030040195.1 Streptosporangiaceae bacterium
GATCAAGCCCTACGTGGACCTGGTCGACGCCAGCCACGAGGTCCGGTTGTCGTTCTTCGAGGTGCTGACGGGCATGGCGTTTTCCGTGTTCGCCGACGCACCCGTGGATGTCTGCGTGCTTGAGGTCGGCATGGGCGGGACCTGGGACAACACCAACGTCGCGGACGGCGTCGTGGCCGTGGTGACGCCGATCTCCATCGATCACGCTCGGTACCTGGGCAACACCGTGCAGGAAATCGCGACCGACAAGGCGGGGATCATCAAGCCGGGCGCCATCGCCGTGCTCGCCCAGCAACCGCCGCCGGCCGCCGAGGCGCTGCTGCGGCGGGTGGCGGAGGTCGGCGCCACGGTCGCGCGCGAGGGCATGGAGTTCGGCGTGCTCAGCCGTGAGCTGGCGGTCGGCGGCCAGCAGGTCTCGATCCGCGGACTGCGCGGCGACTATACCGATCTGTACCTGCCCCTGTTCGGCGCCCACCAGGCGGGCAACCTGGCCTGCGCGATCGCGGCCGTCGAGGCGTTCGCGGCGACCCCGCAGGGCGAGGATCCCGATTCGCCGCCGCAGGCTCTCGACCCGGCCATCGTGCGGGAGGCGGCCGCGACCATGAGCTCGCCTGGTCGGCTTGAGGTCGTGCGGCGCAGTCCCGTTGTCATCGTGGATGCCGCACACAACCCTGGCGGGATGGCGGCCTCGATGGCGGCCCTGACCGAGTCGTTCAGCTTCACCGAGCTGATCGCGATCATGGCGGTTGCGCAAGATAAGGACGTGGCAGGCATCCTGGGCGAGCTGGAGCCGGTCGCGTCCCGGCTCATTGTCACGGCCAACTCCTCGTCGCGGTCAATGGACCCGACCGCGCTCGGCGAGGCCGCGATGGAGATCTTCGGGCCGGAGCGGGTCAGCGTCGCGGCCCGGCTCGACGACGCGATAGAACTGGGCGTTGCCCTCGCCGACGAGGCGGATGCCGCAGACGGACCAGGCAGCGCCGGCGTGCTCATCACCGGGTCGGTAATCACAGCGGGTGATGCGCGGGTTCTGCTGAGTTCAGATCGGAACGAGGCGGGCCCGGGGCAGGAGGACGGTCCGTGAAGCGACTGTGTGCCACCGTGCTCGCTATGGAGGTCATCGTCATCGTGCTGGCGATCCCGGTGGCGACTCACATTGACCACCTGTCACCGAAGACGGCCGGCCTGACCGGGGGAATCACGGCCGTGGTCGCCCTCGTGCTCGCACTGATCGCTCGCCATCAGCTGGCCGTGACCCTGGTGGCCGGCAGCCTGCTGCAGTTGTTTGTGATCGTCTCGGGCAAAATCGTGCCGGTCATGTATTTTCTTGGCGGCATCTTCGCCGCATTGTGGGTCATCGGCATCTGGCTCGGCTGGCGTGTCGAGCGCGCCGCCGGTCACTGAATGCCAAAGCGCGCGCCAACACGCGTCCCCCGCCTCAACGCCAGCTGGCGCGGCATGTAGGCTATCCATTCGCGGGACACTCGTCGCCGGTAATGCTAACGGAGCGCTTGTGTCCGGTCGCTGGTAGTGGCAAAAGGGAATGCTCAAGCGGCTTTCCTCGCTTTGGCACTATCGGTCGCGACGGCACGTTGGACGTTCCGGACGAGCGTCCGGGGTTGCCGACGCAGGCTCGCGCCGGCTGGGCAGCCGGGCAGATCTGCTGCCCCGCTGTTGCTGGGCAGGCCTAGCCCGGTACAAGCTGCAAGGTGTTTGCTGTACTGGGAAAGCGCCGAACGCGCGTCAGAAAAATGCAGATCACCTCGCAGGATCCGGCTGGAAGGTTCTTGTTCCTCATGAGCAACGCGATGGCGTTTCTGGGCCGTGACATGGCGGTTGACCTGGGCACCGCCAACACGCTGGTGTACGTACGGGGCCGGGGGATCGTGCTCAATGAACCTTCAGTGGTGGCGCTGAATACCAACACCGGTCAGATAGTGGCCGTCGGCGTTGAGGCCAAACGCATGATCGGCCGGACGCCAGGCAACATCGTGGCAGTGCGGCCGCTTAAGGACGGAGTCATCGCGGACTTCGATGTTACCGAGCGGATGCTCCGGTACTTCATCCAGAAGGTGCACCGCCGCAGTCATCTGGCTAAGCCCAGAATCGTCGTCGCGGTGCCCAGCGGAATAACCGGCGTCGAGCAGAGCGCGGTCAAAGAGGCGGGCCATCAGGCCGGCGCCCGGCGGGTCTACATCATCGAGGAGCCAATGGCGGCCGCGATCGGGGCCGGCCTGCCCGTTAACGAGCCAACCGGGAATATGGTCGTCGACATCGGGGGAGGCACCACGGAGGTGGCCGTCATCTCGCTCGGCGGCATCGTCACCTCGCAGTCGATCCGGGTCGGCGGTGACGAACTGGACCAGGCGATCATCACCTTCGGCAAAAAGGAGTACTCGCTCATGCTCGGCGAGCGCACCGCCGAGGAGATCAAGATCTCACTGGGCTCTGCTTTCCCCTCCAACGACGAGCCCAACGCCGAGATTCGCGGCCGCGACCTGGTCTCCGGCCTGCCCAAGACCATCGTCATCTCGGCCGAGGAGATCAGGCGCGCGATCGAGGAGCCGCTGAGCGTGATCATCGACGCGGTCAAGACCACGCTGGACAAGTGCCCGCCCGAGCTGGCCGGTGACGTGATGGACCGGGGCATCGCGCTGACCGGCGGCGGGGCGCTGCTGCGCGGGCTCGACGAGCGGCTGCGCGAGGAGACCGGCATGCCGATCCACCTGGCCGACAACCCGCTGGATTCGGTCGCCCTGGGCACCGGCAAATGCGTCGAGGACTTTGACACGCTGCAGCAGGTGCTGGTACCAGAATCTAGGCGCTGAAACCGCTCTGGCCCAGCGTGGACCCCCACGACGCAGGCGCGGCCCTCACGGCCGCACACGAGGTGACAGGCGGCTGACACTGTGATGGGAGTGCGGGACACGCGGCGGACCCGCGTTGTCCTTTTCGTACTGCTGGTGGTTGCGCTCGGCCTGATCGCGTTCGGCTACTCGGACGGTTCCTCACCAGTGCTGCGCGGTGTGCGGCACGTCAGCGGCTCGGTCTTCGGCGGGATCGAGCACGCGGCCAGCTCGATCGCCGCGTTCTTCGGCGGCTCGGGGTCCTCCGGCGCGCAGGTGCGGCAGCTCCAGCAGGAGGTGACCGCGCTCAGGGCGGAGCTGAGCTGGGCACGGCTGTCCAAGGCTGATTATGAACAATTGCACAAGCTGCTGCAGGTGGCAGGGGCCGGGCAGTACCGGATAGTGCCCGCCACCGTGATCGCCATTGGCCAGGGCTACCAGCTCACCGTGACGCTTGACGCGGGCAGCGCTGCTGGCGTGAAAACCGGCGATACGGTGATGAATGACCAGGGGCTGGTCGGCCAGGTCACCGCGGTGACATCCGGCACGAGCACGGTGCTGCTCGCGAGCGACGCCTCGGCCGTCATCGGGGTCGAGGTAGCGCCGAGCGGCGAGCTTGGCACCATCACCGGCTCCGGCCTGCTGGACGGCGGTGACGGGCTGATGCGGCTGAACATGCTCAACTCTTCTTCGGTGATACGCGCCGGCGAGCAGCTGGTGACCGCCCCCTCGACATCCAGCCAGGATTATGTGCCGGGCGTGCCCGTCGGCACCATCACCAAGGTTGTGCTCCGTAACGGCTCCCTTACGGCGGCCGCGGAGGTCAAGCCGTTCACCGACTTCACCGCGCTCGGCGTGGTCGGCATCATCATTCAGCCGCCCGCGCGCAACCCTGGATTCTCTGTGCTGCCGCCCATACCGCGGCCGCTGCCGGCCGTGACGGTCACGGTCACGGCGCGTCCGGCCAGACCAGGCACCAGCCCGTCTCCGACGCCCACGCCCGGGGGCTGAGGTGCGCAAGAACCTCTTCGCGGCGGTGTTCCTGGGCCTGGCCATCGTTGTCCAGCTGACCGTCCTTAACGGTTTGCGCCTGCCCGGCGGTGGCGTGCCCGATCTGGTCTTGGTGCTGGTGGCATCGCTGGCGGTGGCGAGCGGGCCGCTGCGCGGCATGGTGACGGGGTTCATCGCGGGCCTGTGCCTGGACCTGGCTCCGCCCGGCAGCGCCCTGCTGGGGGAGTACGCCCTCGTCTTCTGCCTGGTCGGCTGGGCCGCGGGAAAACTCAGCGGGCTCGCCACCAGGTCGGCGCTGGCGTCGCTCGCGCTGGTCGCGGCCGTGGTTGCCGCGGGCGAGGCGGCGGTAGGCGGGCTCAGCGTAGCCCTCGACCCGGCCCAGGCAAGCCTCAGCGACGTCCGTCATGTGCTGCCTTACTCGGTGGCCTATGACCTGGTCATCCTGCCCTTCACGGTGTGGCTCGCGGTGCGCGCGCAGGCCAGTGCCGAGCTGGCGACAGCGCGACGCGAGCGCGGCGAGACTGCGACCAGCGCCGATCAAAGCCACGCCGGGAAGCGGCACAAGCCGCGCGAGCCCCGCCTGGCCGAGAGCTTCGCCCGGCCCCACGACGGATGGGTGGGCACTAGGCCGGCCGGGCTGGC
>JASHUE010000263.1:0-7084 GCA_030040195.1 Streptosporangiaceae bacterium
ACAGCCCTCGTGGCCGCCCCTCGCGCGCGGCCGAGGTGAGCGCCTCAACGACCTGGTCGAGGGTCGGTCCCGTGTTGCGGCAGTCAGTGTTCTCGGCCAGCGGGGCATCGATGAAGTCGAGGACATCGACATCGATATGGATGGCCAGCGGACCAGAAGGAAGCTGGCTTAGCGCGGTCGCGGCCGCCACCGCTGGATTCGCGGTCAGTGCATCGCTGGTGGTGACGTGCAGGCCGAGCCGGTCCACCTGCTCGCGCTCCCACTCCGTTGTCACGAGTGGCTCGACCCCAAGCCAGGCCAGCTGGCGCGCCTCAAGAAGCGGCCGGGGTCCGAACGCGTCAGCGAGCGTGTCCACGCACCCGGGCAATGCCAGTGCATGCGCTAGCCCCATCCAGTCCAGTGCCCCGTCAGCGGTGCTTTCCGGGGTGTTGAGATCCAGATGACGATCGGTATACAGCAATCCGGGAGTGCCGCCGTCCAGGCGACGCAGGGCCGCCATGACTCCGAGCGCGATGGTGCAGTTACCGCCGAGGATCAGCGCAAAGTCGCCGCGCGCCAGCAGCGGTTCCAGTTGTCCTGCCAGTTGCTGCAGCGACACAATCACCTGGCCGACGTTCTGGGCTAGCGGGTGACTGCGGTCAGGGCTCCATACCTGGTGAGGCAGGTCCCCGTCGTCATGGACGTCCAGGCCTGATGCAATGAGTGCGTCGACCAAGCCCGCCGAGCGCAAGGCCGCAGGCGCCAGATCCTGCCCGGCCGCATAGCTGGCAGCACTGCTCGGAACCCCGACAATTGAGATCCTCGTCACCCCGGCGACGATACCGTGCCTCGATGTCCGTGTCGGGTGAGTTTTCCGGCCGTGCGCAGGCTCCGAGTGCCGCCGGAACGTAATGATCAGGAGTCATCAGGTCATGTCGCTGCGATGCTCGGCTGCGAGAATATGGGGATGGACCGGCTGTCCGTGCGCCTTCGACCGTTCACCGAGCCTGACCTGGGGCTGTTTGAACGGTTCGCTACCGACCCCGAGCTGTCTGAACCGTTCGAGTGGGTCGGGTTCACCTCACCAGGCCGCTACCGGAAGCGCTGGCAACAGGATGGGTTGCTCGGATCAAGTCCCTACTGTCTCGCCATCGTCACCGTCGAAGATGACGCCCTTGCGGGCTGGGTTGATTGGCACGAGACCGAACGGCCTGGGCCGGGCGCATGGGAGATTGGGGTGCTAGTCGTTCCGGAGATGCGCGGCCGCGGCGCCGGGGCGGCGGCTCAGCGCCTGCTCGTCGAGTATCTGTTCTCGACGACAACCGCGTTCCGGGTTTGGGCAGCGACAGAGGTCACGAATATCGCCGAGCAACGCGCGTTGGAGCGGAGCGGATTCAGCCGGGAAGGTCGGCTTCGGGGAACGCATTTCCGGGATGGGCGGTGGCGCGACAGCTTCATATACGGAATCGTTCGCGACGACATCAGCGGCTCGTCAGCCGGGGTTTAGTGCGGGTCACCTCCGCCGGGGGCGCTGCCACGAATGACACGCTCGCAGGCGCCGATGCCTCTGGCGACGACGTGCTGTCGGCGCAGCAAGAGCGCGGCCGCAGGCGTACGGCGTCAGCTCGGATTGATCGCCAGGAGAGCCTGGTACTCATCCCAGGTGATAGTCACTGGGCCCTTGATCCCTGCCGACTGGTACGCCTCGAGGTTCGACACAGGCGGATTCCCGGCGGTCGGCAGGACGTGGCTCATGGTGCCGTCACAGAACAGCAGGAAGACTCCCGGCCATTCGGTACCTGAGGGAACCTGTGCCCTGGCCGGCATTACCAAGATCATCTCTTCATCCTCCGGGGGTGGTGCGGGCTTCGGCAGGTAGCTGGCAATCCACGTGTCGAGCTGCTCGGGGGTGCCGTTGAAGTAGTCGGCGTCGACATCGTCGACCGTGCCCCACTGCCAGAATGTCCAGGCCTGCCACGGGCTGGTCTCAGATGGCGTCGGCGGGTCGGAAGAGAGCCACGCCATCCAGTACGGCCAGTACGTGCAAGAGGTCAACAGCTGGCCCACGTTCTCATCGGAGTAGACGATCACGGGGCAGTTCGGTCCGGCTAACGAGGCAGTCTCTTTGCAGAAGGAATACGTGATCTCGTCGATGTTGTCTGTCGGGGTCTCGCTGTCGCAGACCAGCATGTCGCCAGCGTCGAGCCCAGCCTTCTTGACCGCGTCGACGAAGTAGCGGGCCTGGGATACAGCGTCAACGTCAGGCATCAGGTACCAGTACGCTCCCCGGTGCAGCTTGAGCGCCTTGATCTCTGCCCAGTTGTGCGCGAAGTTCGGGTCGGTGCCCATCGTCGTGCCGTTCCAGTTGGACACGCGCGTGTAGGCGAACGACAGGCCCTCGAGCATCTCGGAATCGACGGGCGGCTGGTACTCGCTGAAGTCCCGGCCCTGGGCATTAGCCATTACGCGACCCTCTCCTCGGCGGTCATCAGGCTAACCAGGATTGGCACCGCGGCGCGGGCGATTCGCCCACATTGAGCCAGCCTGCTTACAAACAGCAAACCGTGAGCACCTCCTCAAAAGGTAAAGAATGATCGGCCGGAATTGGCCGAGATTGGACGATAAGCACGCCATTACCCTGCCTGCCGTCACGGCGGGGCACGCGACGGGCACGGGCCATGGCGGCCGTCAGTCGAGGCGGGCTGCCGAATCGATTGGATACGCACCGGCACGACGCCCTTGAACGCAGGGCAAGGTCGGCCACGAGTCCGCGTTTGGCGCGGTCCCGGCCCTGTCGCTGCAACCGCGCGGTGAGATGGCAGGTCGTAAGAGCGTGGGCCTCGTTCAGGGAATCGGGCGGCCGAGGTTGTCGGAGAGTGGCTATGTCGCGTGGCGGATTTGCATGGCGTGCAGCTGCCTTTGTGAGTGCGGCTCTGGCCTTGGCCAGCGTCGCGTCGTGCGCAAGCAACTCCGGGAGCGGACAAGCCCGCGCGGGTGGCGTCACAGACTGTGCATCGCGGCCGGGGGTAGCGGCAAGTTACTTCGGCCTGCGCGCGCTGCCTGTGCAGTCGTCTCAGAGTGCGGGATATTACAGCGCGCAGTACGCGTGGGCCGTCAGTAACACGAGCTCGGGTGATGCTGGCGGCGCCGGTGAGGGGGCTTACTTGGAAGTCGCCATCACTGACCTGCAGCTTGGGCTGGCACGCGACTATAGGCTGCCAGGCGGGATGCGGGCTTACCGCACGGCTATTCGCGAGCTACGGCAGATCGCGGCCCTTCCCGATACGGACGAAACGCCGAAGCAGCAAGCTGAGTACGCAGCAGACGTTGACCGTCTGAATCACTTCTTCGACACGAAGGTACCCGTGTGATCTTGCGGCGGCGCCCAGCGAGATCCCTCAGGCGCGGGGAACTGCGAGTGGCTCACACTTGGGATGACCGATTACATAGGCGCTTCTCGGGTGAATTGCACACGGATGCCATGGACCGGCGACTCTGCCCCGCCTCGCTTTTCAGGCGGGGACACCCAGCCGAACTTGGCCTCGCTCGTTGCGAGAGTCACCCGCTGTGGGTGTCTCGACTAATATCATGTTTGACACTATATTGTTTGGCATGACTGATGGACCCATGACCGGACAGGCATTCTTCGTGCTCACTGCGCTAGCCGATGGCCCGCGGCATGGTTACGGCATCGTGCGTGAGGTGGCCGACCTGTCGAACGGCCGCGTTCAGCTGAAGATCGGGAGCCTGTACGGCGTGCTGGACCGGCTGGCGGCCGACGGGCTGATCGAGCCCGACCGCGAGGAAGCACATGACGGCCGACTGCGCCGGTATTACCGGCTGACCCAGGACGGACGGCGGGCGCTGGCGGACGAGGCCGAGCTGCGCGCCGCCACCGCGCGGGTGGTGCGGGCGCGACTGCGTCTCAGCGGCGCGCAGACAACCGGATGAGCGGCAACCTAGAGCGGCGGTACCGGAGGGTGCTGCGGTTGCTGCCCGGCTCGTACCGAGAGCGGTGGCAAGAGGAGATGACGGCCGCGTTCCTGGACAGCTGGCTGACCGGTGACGCAGACGCAGACGCGTACATCAGTAAGGCCGCCGGGCCTAGCTGGGGCGAGATCACCAGCGTGGCCGGCCTGGCCATGCGGCTGTGCCTG
Source organism: Streptosporangiaceae bacterium (assembly GCA_030040195.1). Taxonomy (GTDB): domain Bacteria; phylum Actinomycetota; class Actinomycetes; order Streptosporangiales; family Streptosporangiaceae; genus JAJYUU01. The sequence goes on from JASHUE010000263.1 coordinate 4,137, forward strand.
AACCGCGCAGGCACAGCGCGCCGGTACCTTCCTCGCGGGCAGGTCGCGCGGTACGCGGTGCTCGCCGTCACGGTGGTCCAGGCGATGCGCGGCTTGAGCGGCTTGGTCGCCATGGCCTGGAGCCGCCACTTGTTCGGCTGGATCCCCGCGCCGCCTGCGAGCATGATGGCCAGCGGGCCTGCCGAGCCCGCGCAAGCCGTCTTCTACGTGGTTGGCTACGGCTGGGTCGTGGTCTTCGTGCTGCTGGTCCTGGGGTATTACCGGCCTGCCAGGGTCGTCGCCGCACTGGCCATAGTTCCCGACCTGGTGGTCCTACTGCAGCACCAGTTCAACGGCCGGCTGCCTACGCCCTCCGCCGGGGCGTGGGCGTTCTGGGTCCTGATCAACCTGGCGCCGGTCCTGGCCATGAGCGCCTTCCACCGAGACGCGCCGTCGCCTGCGCGCTGGCCCTGGCTCCTGGCACTGCCCGTCGGCTACCTCGTGGTCTATGCGCCCCTGCTCGCGCTGCAAGCGACCGGCAACTCCGCCTGGGTACCGGATTTCTCCGGGCTGTACTGCATTCTGGTTGCCATTGCCTGTCTGGCGCACGCGCCCAGAATCTGGTTCGGGCAGGTGGCCCGATCGGGTCTGTGGTCGCGAACCCTGGTCCTGCTGGCCGTCGATGCCGGGGCGTACCGGATCTTCTCGATTACCGACTATCTGCAGGACCCTCACCTGATCGATGTGAGCCTGTCGGAACTGCTGATCCTGCTGATCTCTGCCGCGCTAGTCGCGCCCGACGTCCGCGCCCGGGTAGCCACCACCGGACTCCCAGCGCATCCACACGCCACAGCTGCCTAGAAGGGATCCAGGACATGCCGCTGCCGCCCCTTCCACGCCGGGCATCTCTCCTTGCCAGCTTGCTAACCGCCGCGGGTGTCGTGCTGGCCGCCGCCAGCTGCAGCCACATCGCTCCCCTCAGCCCGCACCCGGATGCCCCGGTGCCGCCGCAATACCATCTGAAGTCACCGATCATCCTGCAAGCCATGCGCAGCCAGCCCCCTACGGCAACGGGCGGGTGCCCGTCCGGCTGGGTACCTGTCGTCCCGGGCGCGGCCCCCACGGGGTGCTACAGTCCCCTCGGCCCGCCGGTCACGCTCACGTCCGCTGGGTTGACTTCAGTGACCCCGTCCCGCCCGACGCCTGTGCCGGGACAGCCGCCGCAGCCCACCCAGTACGGATTCATCATCGCCGTGCCGGCCGCCGATGTGGCGGCCGTGTCAGCGCTCCTCATGCAGGTCTATGACTCAAAAGGTGCCTTCGGCATCAGTGTGGCGGGCGAACTCTGGGAAGCCCCGCAGGTAGCCAAGCCGTTTCCGGGCCGACAACTCCAGATCGCGCTGCTCAGCAGAAGTCGCGCTCTCCAGCTCTACCGCCTGCTGGTCCTGTCTGGCTGATCGCAGCCCGTTTCCGGACTGCGCCCCTGCACCCGGCTGGAGTCACCATGAATCGAGCGTTGCCATACCGCAAGAGGAGCACCGTGAGCAACAACCCGCACCAACGCCCTGATAAATCGAAACGGCACGCAAGCGGAGTTACGAGGCTGCTCGTGGCGATTCTCCTGATCGCGCTCTTCCTCCTCGGGCTCGCGCTGTCGGCAACCGGTCACCCCGTTTTCCTCCGCTAGTTAAACCTTGGCCGGGAAGGACCTAGGCGGGCGATACCGGGATTGAGCCAGTGACCTCTTCTGTGTCCCGGTGTCGGCTGCCAGGTCTTCGATCACCCTCTGAAGACCAGGACCACCAGGAAGCCAAAGACCACGGCGGCGAGCACGCAGGCCATCACTATGACAGCGGCCTTGCTCGTTAGCATTTCGATGGCGAGCAGCGCGCCTTTCTTCGGCTCGGGGGGCGCAGGCGGCTCACCGTGATACCGGGCTATCTGCTCGAACGCGTAGAACGGGTCGTAATACTTGCCTTGCCCCCGCCCTATCTTTGTGGGCTGCATTTCTGGCCCTGGTTCCTTGGGCACCACTGCACCTGCCTTTGTCCGGTCAGTCAATGTCACGGTACTCGCGGCTGGGGTGTCGTGGAAGCCTCACGGAGGGCGCATCAGTCCGGGCATCTCCAGCCCGAAGAGAACTAGGGATTGACCGTGGCGCGCCAAAGGCCGCCTCGTTACGCAGCTCGTCAGCATAGTCACGGCGGCCCCAGTCCAGCGGCGTCCCGGCGCCACCCGGCGGCTCGGCACGGTGCCTGACGCCGCTACCTGCTTGCGTCCGCCCGATCCATGCGCTTCCCGATAAACCGGCCCAGGGCGCCGAGGCAAACAATGAATCCGGTTGCAACGGAGATCGGGCGTGCCCATGCATTCGAGGGCTGCGTTATCAGGATGTAGGCGACGTATGCCGCGAGGGCGAGCTGCACAAGGATTGCGCTCGCGGCGCCTGAGAGCTGGAGCAGCCAGACAGCCGACTTGCGCGCAGAGGTAAGCGAGTTCTGCCTTGTTGTGCTGCGGTGGATGCCCTTCATGCCGCAACTGTAACTCGCTCGCGGAATTTCGGGCCAGGACAGCAGGCGAGAAGCGATCAGCAGGATCGTCGGTCGTCGCCGTCCATGAGCGCTCGGCTCAGTCCTGCCGGCTTGCCACCAGCAAGACCTCCGCGCACGAAACCGCACTGGCTGACCGGAACCAGCCAGCAAGTGCCCGTAGCTGCGGGCGGATCCATTTTGGAATGCTGAGCAGCGTGACCCAACCCGGCACGTCATGCATCTACGAGGTCCGCGCCCAGTATGCAAGCGGGACCCGCGTGCGTGCGTTCGGCGCGCGCCGCTCGCGGCACGAAGCGGACGTTCTGCTGGCCGAGTCAGTCCGGCGAGGGGAAGCGGCCGGAATCAAATACGAGCGGTACTGGATCGAGGAGATCGACACGACCGGGCTGTGGCAGCCCCCGGCCCAGCCCAAACCGC
>JASHUE010000264.1:0-6762 GCA_030040195.1 Streptosporangiaceae bacterium
GCCCACAGGTTCACGGCGTGCCCGATGTGCAGGAACGGTGCCGTCACGTCGACGCCGTACTTGATCCGCAGCGGGCGGCCCGCGGCGAGCCGGTTCCGCAGCTCGTCAGCGGTGATGATGTCCGCGGCTGTTCGCTGCAGGGTTGGGAACTCGCAGAAGATCTCGTCCATGGGAGAACAGGTAGTGGCTGGGCGGGACAGGAATAACGAATGAGCCCGGGTGTCGCCGCGGGCTAGCCGAGGGTGGCCGCTCGGAGGAGCGGGCACGGCTGGCTATGCGGGACTGCCGAGCGCCCGATATCGCCTGCTCGTCCTTAGCCTGCTGACCATAGCGGGAGTGTGCCCAACGGCCCCGGTGGGGTGCAACCGAGTTTCGCTGCCGGCCTCCCAGGGGCGGGCTCCGGTACCGGAACCTCCGAGGGGCGGGCTCTGTGATAGCTTACTAGCTTGCTAGCATACTGTCGTGAGTGAAGAGGAGCTCAGGCAGTTCAACGTGTACTTGCCCCTGGGATTGATCAAGCAGGTCAAGCACCGCGCCATCGAGTCGGAGAGGTCGCTGTCGGCGCTCGTTGCCGATGCCCTCCGCGCCTACCTGGACGATGACCGCGGGACGGGAAAGCAGCAGTCGGCGGGGAGAAGGAGTTGATGTGAAATGACCACCGAGGGCATCGAGGCACTATTCGTGGAGACCCATAACTGGGGAAAGGCGGCGAAGTTCTTCCAGGGCCTGGGTTTCGCGCTGGAATTCGAGACCGACCATGGTTCCGGCCTGCTTCGCAACGGTGACGGTCCCTACCTGTTCATCGCCGAGATTCCTGAGGATGAGAAGACAGGAATCCGGGTCGTTCTGAAGGTTCCGGACGCCGATCGGTTCCGTCCTGGTCCTGGGGTCGAGGTGGTCACGCCGTTCGAGGACACGCACTACGGGACCAGGGAGATGACTGTCCGCGATCCGGACGGGCGACTTTGGAGTCTGCGGGCCCCGGCCGGGAAGTGACAGAAGGCCGAGAGGCCACCATGGGCAAAGAAGTGACCGGAGGCCGCGAGGTGACCGGGCCGCGGCAGGTTGGCAGAGCCTGCGAGCCGCCCGTCGATATTGCGCCGGACGGTACGGCGGTACGGGTCGCCCTCTGGCGGGCCATGCACGTGCGGGTCGACCCTCCGCCGCATGTGCTCGAAGACGAGGTCGGCCTGCAGCTGGTGGCTCTCCCCGAAAGCTGGCGCCGTCGCGGCGACATGGATCCGCAGGCCACCAGCCGGTACCGCGCAGGCATCGTGGCCAGAGCGCGCTTTGTCGAGGATCTGGTGGCCGATCACGCCGGCCACGGCATCGGCCAGTACATCATCCTCGGAGCTGGCCTGGATACCTTCGCCCAGCGCAGGCCGGACCTCGCCACCCGGCTTCGGGTGTTCGAAGTCGACCGACCAGGTCCCCAGGCCTGGAAGCGCCAGCGCCTCATCGAGCACGGTTTTGGCGTGCCGGACTGGCTGCGGCTGGTGCCGGTCGATTTCGAGTCGGGCGAGTCCTGGTGGGAGGGACTCCGGGCCGCTGGGTTCGATGCCAGTGAGCCGGCAGTGGTGGCATCCACCGGCGTCTCGATGTACCTCACCAAGGCCGCCAAGGCCCGTCACATCTCGGCGGCGGCGCTCAACCAGCGATACTTCGCCGGCCGGACCGACGGGCTGCAGACCTCGACCGGGGAAGAGCTGCTGGTCGCGACGACCTGACGGCCGCGGGCTGCGGGCCGCCCGCGGGCTGGCGGCCGCCTCCGTACCAGCGAGCCGGGACTCCCATCACACTCGGCGCAGAACCGCCACAACCTTTCCGAGAATCTCGGCCTCGTCACCAGGTATGGGGGTGTAGGCCGGGTTGTGCGGCATCAACCAGACGTGATCGGCGGACCGCTTGAACGTCTTGACGGTCGCCTCGCCGTCCAGCATCGCGGCCACGATGTCACCGTTCTCGGCCACCGGCTGCTGCCTGACCACAACCCAGTCGCCGTCCGCGATCGCCGCATTGATCATCGAGTCACCGACGACCTTCAGCAGAAACAAATTCCCCTCGCCTACGATCTGCCGCGGCAGCGGGAAGATGTCCTCGATGGCCTCCTCGGCCAGGATCGGGCCGCCAGCGGCAATCCGGCCGACGAGCGGCACGTAAGCCGCCTCCTGCGAGGCGATGTCCATCGGGATGTCATCGTCGGACTCCGGTTCGGGGCGGACGGCCGGATGACCGGGCAGCCGGACCTCAACGGTGCGCGGCCGACCCGCGTCGCGTCGCAGATAGCCCTTGGCCTGCAGTGTCGACAGTTGGTAGGACACGCTCGAGGTGCTGGTCAAGCCGACTGCCTCGCCGATCTCGCGCATCGAGGGCGGATAACCGCGGCGCTGGACCGATTCCCTGATGACCTGCAGTACCTTGCGCTGGCGCCAGGTAAGAACGTGGTCCGGGTCGGGCCGGTCGGGAAGTTCGGTCACCACTGTCGGCACACTGCCCTTCGGCCTGCGGCCTGGCTTGCCCCGGGGCCGCTGAACTGTCTCAACGTCTGTGTTCATATCCAGGCCGATGGTCGAGGCCTCTTGCGCTCCTCTATCGCCGGTTGCATTGCTCATGCTGGCCTCCGCCTTAAGTAAGTGCCTTCGTTGCAGACGCTAATGGCTGCGCCCCCAGATCTCAAACATCTGTTCGACAATTTCTCAAAGTGTCGTACCCCACTGATAGGACTGTACCGTATCTTCGTTCGATCGAACGCGCGGACGATAGAACAGAGATACTATCGAACTGTCATTCGGTAGCGGGAGGCTCGGATGAGCGCACTGAACACGATTGAGGCAGGATTCGACCAGGTCAGCCTTGTATCTAAGACGAGGGCGAGTCGGCGGTCGGGTCCAGGCCTTCACTTGGTAACGAACTCGGGTGAGGCCATAACGCCGCCGTCATGCGGGTCTGTGACCGGCGTCGGTGCGCCTTCGGCAAGTCCAGGTAGGGGGCGTCCCGCCGGGCCGCGCGTCCCCGCTGACCGCGTGATTCCTGGCGGCCAGCGCGGACGGCCGCGCCGCCAGGAGGCCGTGCCGCTCCGACTGACCCAGCGCGGGCGCCTGGTGGTCGGTGTGTTGGCCGTCCTGCTGGCGACGGTGGCTATGACCGTCATCGCGACGGCAGTGGCGGGCCGGGCGCAGGCGTCGAATCATGGCCGGGACGGTGCTGGCTATCAGGGCATGCATCAGATAGTGGTCCAGCCGGGGGAGACGCTGTGGACCATCGCTTCGCAGGCGGAGCCGTCGGCCGACCCGCGGCAGGTGATAGCAGAGATCATGACGGCTAACTCGATGACCAGCACCGTCGTGCAAGCGGGCGAGTTGCTCTGGGTGCCGAAGTGACCTCGGCCAGCCGCGACCGTTCGCAGTCCGCGCCGGCCTGCGGCACTGGCCGGCAGCGGCTATGCTCCGGCCGGCCTGACGGGACCGGGCGCGAGCCTCGGCGACCGATCCTCTGATGTAGGGCATATCACCCGATGTCGGTGCGATCCATGGCGTATGCCGGCGCGCCTCGCGACCACGACACGCCGGCGAGCTCACCCAATTGGCCGACGAACGCGCCGGCCTGGGGAGCGCCTACCTGCGGGTTTCGCCCAGGGCCGAAGAGAACCCGGCGCTCACCCTCGACAACCACAACATCTAGTAGTTACACTGGTGTAGTTCTCCTATAGCTAGTGCTATGGCTCGATGACCGGGAGGTGATCGCGATGTACTGCCCCTACTGCAGGCATCCCGACAGCCGGGTCATCGACAGCCGCACCGGGGACGACGGCGCCGCGATCAGGCGCCGCCGGGCCTGTCCGGCGTGCGGGCGCCGTTTTACCACGCAGGAAACCGTCATCCTGACCGTGGCCAAGCGCAGCGGCGTGACCGAGCCGTTCAACCGGGACAAGATCGTCCGGGGCGTTCGGCGTGCGTGCCAGGGCCGGCCGGTCAGCGAAGACCAGCTCGCGCTCCTGGCGCAACAGGTGGAGGACACCATCAGAAGCCGCGGGAGCGGCGAGGTGCCGTCGCACGAGGTCGGCCTGGCCATCCTTGGCCCGCTGCGCGACCTCGATGAGGTCGCCTACCTGAGGTTCGCCTCGGTCTACCGGGGATTTGAGTCGCTCAGCGACTTCGAGGAAGAAATAGCAGCGCTGCGCGCCGAACGGCTGGAGAGCTGGCGTCCCGAGGACGAGCGGTTCCTGGCCGACGAGGCGGGACTGCGCGGTGAGCGTGGGCCGGGGGCTACCGGCGACAGCTCAGGTGCCCGTAATGGGCAGCACGCTCCGGCCAGCTAGCCGGAGCCGATGTCAGGTTTCACTGGGAGGGCCTTTGCCAGGCCCACGATGGGTCCACTGGGATCCGCGGAGGGGGAGAGCATGACCGAGACGGCTAGCGGGCCGGCGTCGCACGGCGGCAAGAGCGCCAAGTCCAAGGGCCTGACCATGCGGCGTATCTACACCCGTGAGGGCGTCCACCCCTATGACGAAGTGACCTGGGAGCGCCGTGACGTCGTGATGACGAACTGGCGGGACGGATCGGTCAACTTCGAGCAGTACGGTGTCGAGTTCCCCGACTTCTGGTCGGTCAACGCGGCGAACATCGTCACCAGCAAGTACTTCCGCGGCGCCGTTGGCACGCCCCAGCGTGAGTGGAGCCTGAAGCAGCTCGTTGACCGGGTAGTCGGCGCCTATGGCGCGGCGGGTCGGGAGCACGGCTACTTCGCGACTGAGAGGGATGCCGAGATCTTCGAGCACGAGCTTAAGTACGCGCTCGTGCATCAGGCTTTCAGCTTCAACTCGCCGGTCTGGTTCAACGTCGGCACCAGCTCGCCGCAGCAGGTGTCGGCCTGCCAGCCTTACGACGCGCCGGTCAGCACGCCCGCTGGCCCGGTTCCGATCGGCAGCCTGGTCGCGGCGGACGCGGTCGGCACGAAGGTCTACGACGCCCATGGCACGACCCGGATCGTGGCCACCAAGGCCAACGGCACTAAGGAAGTGCTGCGGCTGCACACGACTGCGGGAGAGGTCCTGGAGGCCACCGCTGACCACCTCGTATGGCGGGCCACCGACCTGGAGAACGGCGAGTTCACCGTGGCAGGCTTCCTCCGGCCTGGTGACCACCTGCTGCACGTCATGCCAGACGTGGGCGGATCAGACCGGAAGCTGCTGGACATCAGCAAGGTGGAGAACCTCGGCCCGATGGAGGTCTTTGACATTCAGACCGAGAGCGGCGAGTACCTGTCCGGCAACGTGCGGGTGCACAACTGCTTCATCCTCGCGGTCGACGACACGATGGACGCGATCCTGGATTGGTACCGCGAGGAGGGCCTGATCTTCAAGGGCGGGTCCGGCGCGGGCGTGAACCTCTCTCGCATCCGATCGAGCAAGGAGCTGCTGAGCTCGGGCGGCACCGCGAGCGGTCCCGTCTCGTTCATGCGGGGCGCAGACGCATCGGCCGGGACGATCAAGTCGGGCGGCGCCACCCGTCGCGCGGCCAAGATGGTCGTACTGGATGTCGATCACCCGGATGTCGAGGAGTTCATCGAGGCCAAGGCCCGCGAGGAGGAGAAGGTCCGCGTCCTGCGTGATGCCGGCTTCGACATGGACCTCGGCGGCAAGGACATCGTCAGCGTCCAGTACCAGAACGCGAACAATTCAGTCCGGGTCTCCGACGAGTTCATGCACGCAGTGGAGACCGGCGGCACTTTTGATCTGTGCGCCCGGAGGACCGGCGAGCCGCTTGCGCAGGTGGACGCGAAGGAACTCTTCCGCAAGATGGCCAAGGCCGCGTGGGAGTGCGCCGACCCCGGCATCCAGTACGACGGCACCATCAACGACTGGCACACCTGCCCGGAGTCGGGAAGGATCACCGCATCCAATCCGTGTTCGGAGTACGTGCATCTCGATAACTCGTCGTGCAACCTCGCCAGCATCAACCTGATGAAATTCCTGCGTGCTGACGACACGTTCGACGTGGAGAAGTTCAGCCAGCTCACTGAACTGATCATTACGGCGATGGACATCTCGATCTGCTTCGCCGACTTCCCGACCAAGAAGATCAGGGACACCACCAGGGCCTACCGGCAGCTTGGCATCGGGTATGCCAACCTGGGCGCCCTGCTCATGGCGACTGGGCACGCCTACGACTCCGAAGGCGGCCGCGCGATCGCTACCGCGATCACGTCGCTGATGACCGGCATGGCGTACAAGCGGTCAGCGGAGCTGGCCGGGGTCGTCGGCCCCTATGCCGGTTACGCCCGCAACGCGAGCGCCCACAAGCGCGTCATTGCCAAGCACCTGGCAGCGAGCGCATCGGTGCGTAGCCTGGGCGGGATCGACGAGCCGATCCTCGCTGCGGCCAACAAGGCCTGGCAGCAGTGCGCGGCGACGGGCGAGGCAAACGGATACCGCAACGCGCAGGCGAGCCTGCTGGCGCCCACGGGCACCATCGGCCTGATGATGGACTGCGACACGACCGGCATAGAGCCCGACTTGGCCCTGGTCAAGTTCAAGAAGCTGGTCGGCGGCGGGTCCATGCAGATCGTCAACCAGACGGTGCCACGCGCCCTGAAGAACCTCGGCTACCAGGCCGAGCAGGCCGAGGCGATCACCGAGTACATTTCCGAGCACGGGCACGTCATCAACGCTCCCGGTCTCAAGCCCGAACACTACGAGGTGTTCGACTGCGCGATGGGCGAGCGCGCGATCAGCCCGATGGGTCACGTCCGGATGCTGGCGGC
>JASHUE010000265.1:0-3745 GCA_030040195.1 Streptosporangiaceae bacterium
AGTGGGGCAGGCGATCCTCGGCACGGCCAACGACCTGACCGCCGGGATCTGCAAGGTGACGGGCGGCCAGCCTGGCGCTGTCTGCAACTCGCCCGGCGTCAAGGCCATCACCCAGATCTGAGTACCGGAACGGGCAGCCCAGCCGGCTGGGCTGCCCGTTCGACGGACCGCCGCCAGGCCGCAGATCGAGCCCGTGCCATGATGTTGGTACGAGGGAAACCGGATCGGGGGATCCGGCGGGGCCAGCGCTCCACGGAGCCGACTAGGGGATATTCCCGGCATGGGCAACGCCGATCGCGACAGGAACCAGTCCGCCCGCGCGCGCATTGCCGCGCAGCAGCAGGCGGCCCGGCGGGCCGAGGCGCGCCGCCGGGCACTCATCGTCGGCGGGTGCGTCGTCGTGGTGGTGGCGATCGTGCTCGGCATCGTCCTGTCCAAGGTGCTCAGCAAGAGCACTTCTGCGCCTCCAGGCCCGGCCACCGAGCAACTGCCCGCCAGCGTCCAGTCCGCGATCATGACGGTGCCGCCCAGCACGCTGAGCGCCGTGGGCACCGGCACGGTGTTCTCCGGATCGCTGACCAAGCTCACCGGCAGCCCGCTGACCTCGGGAGGCAAACCCGAGATGCTCTACATCGGCGCCGAGTGGTGCCCGTACTGCGCGGCCGAGCGGTGGGCGATGGCGGTGGCGCTCAGCCGGTTCGGCACGTTCTCGCCGCTGCGGGGCATCCACTCGTCTTCATCCGACGTGTACCCGAACACCTCGACGCTGACCTTCTACAAGTCCGCCTACACCAGCAAGTACCTCGTCTTCACGCCGGTGGAGAGCGAGGACGTGAACAAGAATTCGCTCCAGCCGCCGACCAAGGCGCAGGCGGCCCTGTGGGCCAAGTACGACCCGCCGGGCGACACGTTCCCGTTCATCGACTTCGGCAACCGCTTCCTGGCGACGGTCACCTATAACCCCGGCGTCCTGGCCGGGCTGACCTGGAGCGAAATCGCCACCGACCTGCACAGGCCGTCCTCGGCCGTGGCCAAGGGCGCGGTTGGCTCGGCCAACGTGTTCACCGCGGCCATCTGCGAGCTCACGGGCAACGCTCCCGCGAGCGTCTGCACCACGGCGCCGGTGAGCTCACTGGAGGCCGGCCTGTGAGGTCCGGGCAGTAACCCCGCGCCGCCCCGCGCCGGCGGGCACGGCTGGCCCCGAACGCACCTCGTTCCCGGCATGATCAGGGCGTAGCGAAGCGGCCGTGCGGGTAACCAGTTGGTACCGGGACGGGGCGAGGCCGCGGCGGGAGCAGGGCGCGTGCGGCTGATCGCCCGGGCAGGAGGCCTCGTGACCATGCCGCCAGCCAGGCTCAGGGGAGTCTCGGAGTTAAGAGAGTTCTTCCGCACGAACCGCCGGCCCATTTACTTCGTGTCGCCCACGGCGTTCAACCTGCTCGGCATCGACCGGTGGGTGCGCAACTTCCGGTACGTCTGCTTCTACGACTCCTTCGACGGCAGTCATCCGAGCATCTTCGTGCCGGCCGACCGCCGGGCGCCCGAGTTCACCTCGATCGAGGACATCTGCAACTACTTGCTGCGCCACCGCGAGGTCGCGGACATGATCCGCGCGGAGGGGCCGGACGGGCTGGTCACGTTCGTCATGTTCGACGGCGAGACCGAGGAACTGGCGGGCCGCCTGGGCCTGCGCGTCGCCCACCCGCCGGCCGCCCTCCGGCACCGGCTGGATTCCAAGATCGTGACCACCGAGCTCGGCAACGCCGCCGGCGTCCCGAGCGTGCCGAACGTCCTCGGCCGGGCCGCGACCTACCAGGAGTTGGTCGCGCTGGCCGCCCGAGAGAATCTCGGCACCGACCTGGTTGTGCAGACGCCCTACGGTGACTCCGGCAAAACGACCTTCTTTATCGGGAACGAGGCGGCGTGGGCCGCGAGTGTCGCCGCCGAGCCGCTGCCCTCCATGGAACTCAAGGTGATGCGGCGGATTGAGCACCGGGCGGTCGCGGTCGAGGCGGTGCTGACGCGTCACGGGACCATCGTCGGGCCGCTGATGAACGACATCACCGGCCACCCCGAGCTCACCCCGTACCGAGGCGGCTGGGCCGGGAACGACTACCCGGCCACGCTCACCTCCGGCCAGAAACAGCGGGCCAGGGAACTCACCCGCCGTCTCGGCGACGAGCTCGCGGGCCAGGGCTACGTCGGCTTCTTCGAGGTCGACTACCTGGTCGACACCGGATCGGGCGAGCTCTACCTGGGCGAGCTCAACCCCCGGATCAGCGGCATCAGCTCGATGACAAACGTGACCGCGGGTGCCTACGCCGACATGCCGCTGTTCCTGTTCCACCTGCTCGAGTACCTGGACCTGGACTACGAGATCGACGTCGACGACATCAACGAGCGGTGGTCGCGCGAGTCGGCGGTCGACGTGTGGAGCCAGATCGTCCTGAAGCAGACTGAGCCGGCGGTGGACCTGCTGACCGCGGCACCGCGGTCAGGCGTGTACCGGCTGGCCCCGGACGGAACCGCCGACTTTCTGCGGCCGGCCTGGGACTGGCACGGGATGCATCGCGAGTCCGAGGCCTTTTATCTGCGGATACTTGCGCCGGGCGACTTCCGCTACAAGGGCGCGGACCTGGGCGCGCTTGTTACCCGCGGGCGGCTGCAGACCGACGACAACCGGCTGGAGCGACGCTGCACCGACTGGATCAGCGGCCTGCGCGGCCAGTTCAGCGGCACGCCCGTGGTCCCGCTGCAACCGCCCGCCCCGGCCAGGGAGTCCTTCAAGCTGGCCTGAGCCGGGCGCCGGCTGCGGGCCTAGCGGCCGGTCAGGAACTCGACGATCGCCGCGGCGAACGCCGTGGCCAGCGAGCGCTGGAAGCTCGGCGTGGTCAGGAGCCTGGCATCGGCGGGGTTGCGCATGTTGCCGCACTCGATGAGGATCTTCGGCACCGTCGTCAGGTTCAGGCCAGCCAGGTCATCGCGGAAGATGACGCCGTCGTGGCCGTAGTAGTCGCTCTCGGGCATGCTGGTGTACTGCAGCAGCGCCGCGCGGACATCGGCACCGAACCGGATCGAGGCCTTGATCACCTTGTCGTTCGGGCCGTCGGCGACCGGCTCAAGCACCGTGAAGCCCCGGCCGGAGGCCGGCCCGCCGTCGGCGTGGATGTCGATGGCCACATCCGCCCTGGCGTCGTTGATGATCTCGGCGCGCGTGTTCACGCAGGGCCCGACGCCGTTGTTGTCCGGCCGGGTCATGACGACCTTCGCACCGTCCTTGACCAGGTCGGCCTTCAGGTACGTCGCGACGTTGAAGTTGAATTGCGCCTCGGTGTATCCGGTGGCTGTCTCGGTGCCGGTCGTGTCGCAGTCCTCCCACCCCCGGCCGTTCCAGATCTGGCGGTCGATGTAGGCGGGATCGTCTTTATTGCGGCCGTTGTGGCCGGGGTCGATGCCAATGACCTCGCCGGCCAGCGGCAGCTTGCTCAGCGTCGGCTTGACCGGCGTTGGCTTGCCCGGCGTCTGCTTGCCCGGCGACGGCGCGGTGACGACATCGGGCCGCTGCGACGCGGTCTGGCCGGGCCTGCCGGCAGGCTGGCCCGGTGACCGGGCCGCAGAGGCGCAGCCGCAGACCGCGAAGGCCACGAGCAGGAGGGCCGGCCAGCCGTGATCCCGCCGCAGGCGCATGGCCTTACGATGGCCGGACTTGAGCGGCCGCGGCAGCGTGCTCAGGCCTGGGTCCACG
>JASHUE010000266.1:0-9858 GCA_030040195.1 Streptosporangiaceae bacterium
GTGCCGTCGGTCAGCCGGAACTTCCAGTTGTGCCATGCGCAGGTCAGCACGTCCCCCCGGATATCGCCGTCCTTCAGCGCATACCCCTGATGGGGGCAGCGGTTGTCGGCCGCATACACGCCCGCGGGAGTGCGGAACAACGCGATGCGCTTGTCGCCATGACGCCAGAGCCTGCCCTGCCCGTCCGGGATGTCAGCCACGGAGAGCGCGCGCACGAAATCCGTCATGTGGTGAAGGTAACGCGCCGCGCCTCGCTCGCATATCGGCCGTTCGGCCTAGGTCCCGGCCCTCTGCCCTGCCTGTGGACAGGCAGGGCGCGCGACCGTGCCGCCGAGGGCGGCTGCGTGGCAGGCTAGAGCGGTGACTCAGTTCAGCCTGATCGGCGACGTCAGCTCGGACAACCCCGGCGCGGTGCGCCCCGTCATCACCGACGTGATCAAGGACGCGACCGTCACCCAGACACCCGGCGGGTGGCACGTCGCCGGCACACTTGAGGGTGCCGACGCTCGCGAGGTGAACCGGCGGCTGCTCTCGGCCCTGCGACGGGCGGAACGGCGGACTCGCCTGCGGGCCGAATGGACCGGCGGCGGCGTCGTCCACCGGTTCTTCGACTACGTCCCGAAGAGCACACGGCCGGCAGCCGGCAGTTAGCCTGCTGCCGACGAAAGGAGAGCACATGGCCGAGATTCCCGCGTCCCATCGCGACTTGCTCGACGGCCAGTACGCCACCCTCGCCACCGTCGGGCCGGACGGCCGCCCGCAGTTGTCGGAGGTCTGGTTTCTCAGCGACGGCGACACGGTGAGCCTGTCGCTGAACGACTCGCGGCAGAAGACCAAGAACCTGAAGGCGAACCCGGCGGCGAACTTGTTTCTGCTGGACCTGGCCGCGCCGTATCGCTACCTGGAGATCCGCGGCGACGCGGTGGTCACGCCCGATGACGACTACTCCTTCGCCGACCGGGTGGGCGCCAAGTACGGCGCCGACCTGCGGACCAGGGACCGCCCGGGGCAGGCTCGCGTCAGGGTGACGATCACGCCGGTCCGGGTGAACGCGATCGACCTGCGGGGCTGACCCACGCGGCTGGCCGGGATCCTGCGGCGAGGCACGTCCTGGCGCTTACCGTGAGCCGCAGGTGAGCGATCCTCCACTTCACACCCTTCAGTGCCGCCAGCCATTCCGGACGTTACCCCGCTGCTGGGGATTGCAGAATTCTTGATCTGCCTCGCTCATTTCGCGTGCTCGGGGCACGCGCGGCGCCACGACGGCGGGGACTAACTCCCTGGCGTGCCTGTTAGCGGTGCCTGGCGTCAAGGAAACCGTCAAGGTCAGCGCAAAGCCAGTGCCGAGGATGGGCACAAGGCCCGGCGCCAGCGTGCCCATCACCTTCGGAGGGCGGGTCGATGAGGGAAGCCCAACTCGTCTCGAGTGTCCGCCAGGACCAGCTGGCCCTGGCGCACCGTGTCGTTCGGCCAGCTGAAAGCACGGCATTGACGCGGACGAGGGCAAGGGCTCCCGTGGTCTTCTGGCGGCTCGCGGCCGCACTGACAGCCAGCAGGCTCGGGCTGTTCGTGGTGCCGTTCCTGGCCTACTACTTGGCGCGGGACCGGCACCTCGGCGCGGCCCCGGTTGCGCTGGTCATGATGGCCTTCGGCGGCGGATGGACGCTCGGGCAGCCGGCGGGCGGGTACCTCGCCGACCGGCTCGGCCGGCGCTTCATGATCGTCGCGGGCAACGTTGCGGCAGCAGCCGCGTACTTAGGGCTGGGCTTCGCGCGCTCGCTGCCGGCGATGGCCGCCCTGGCGCTGGCCGTGGGGGCGACGTTCGACGCCTGGCGGCCGGGGGCGATGGCGATCCTGGCCGAGGCGGCGGGCACCGATGACCGCCAGCGGCAGAAGAACATGTCGATGCTCTACCTCGTGATGAACGCGCCGGAGGTGGCCGGCACTCTGTCGGCCGGCGTGCTCGCGGTCACCGTGGGATGGATCTGGCTGTTTGTCGGCAACGCGATCGCCTGCGCCGTGTTCGCCGCCGCAGCAGCCGCGCTGCTGGCGCCGTCCCGTCCAGCAGACCGCCGACGGCGGGACTCCCGGTCCGCGCTGAGAGATCCTCTGCTGCTGGCGTTTACCGCGCTGACGCTCCTGTGCTTGACGGTGTACCAGCAAAGCACGTACGCGCTGCCACTGCGGTTCGCGGGCGACGGCATTGGCCCGCTGGGCTTCGCGATCATCGCCGCGATCAATCCGCTGACAGTGACCATCCTGGCTCGCCCGGCTCAGCACTGGACCGACCGCATTCCCCCGGTCCGCTGCTTCGCCCTCGGCCTGGCGCTGATCGGCGTGGGCATCGCGCTCACCGGCGCGGGACGCGGCCTGACCTGGTATGCGTCGGTCAGCGTCGTCTGGATCCTGGGCGAGATCGCCATGATGGGCTCGGGGCCGGCCCTGATCACCAGGCTGGCGCCGAGCGGCCGTGAGGCGAGCTACACCGGCGTCTGGATGTCGACTTTCGGGCTGTCGGCTGTCACCGCGGCGGCCGCCGGCGCCGCCCTGATCCATATCGGCGGCCTGCGCCTGCTGTGGATCAGCTGCGCCCTCGCCGGGCTCGCTGCCGCGGCCGGATGCCTGCTGCTCGCCCAGCCGACCGCTAAGCGGCGGGCGGTCCCGTCCGCTGTCACCACGTCCGTTCCGGTGCCCAGGCCGGCCGTGGTCGCGTACCCGGCCGAGCCCGAGCCTGCCCACGCGGCCACCGGAGGCGGCTGGTGCACGGACAGGACCAGTGATTACTGGTGACTAGTGAGCAAAGGAGGTGCGAGATGAAGAAGTCGCGTTCCATTCGCAGTATTCGCAGCATCCGCTAGACGGCGACGAGCAGCCGGGCCGGGGCAAGCGTCGCTCGCCCCGGCCTCGGCCAGCCCCAACGCCCAGCGAACCGGGCGGGCTGACCGGCGTCATGCCACCGGCCTGACCTGGCTGAAGGCTCTGCCCGGGGATGGCTCCCCTTGTGATCTGCGGGGAGGAGTGCCAGCGTTTTCGCCTGATAGGCGGTGCGATGGCGACGGCTGGCTGCTGGAGGAGACGCGATGGTGACGGCACGGAGGTGGGCTTTGCCGCTCGTGGCGGCGGCGGCTCTGCTGGTGGCGGGCGCCGCCCCGGCCGGGGCACTGGGCAGCGTCGGCGCCGGGCATCCCGGCGCGACGGCGGCGCTGAGCAATCACCTGATCTCGGGTACCGAGACCTCGGTCTCGTGCATGACACTGGCGCGATGCGTGGCGGTCGGGGCGGGACCGCGCGGCGGGCAGGTGGTGTCGCTGTATAACGGGCGGCAGGTGGGAGTGACGGTGCTGCGCTACCGGTCCGCGCTCACGTCGGTGAGCTGCCCGAGCAAGGCCGGGTGCTGGGCGATCGGGCCGACCGGCGCGGGGATCACGGGCGTGATTCTGGTGAAGGTCGGTCCAACCGGCAACGTGGTCACGACAAGAAGAGTGGCGCTGCCGAGCGGGGACGAGCTGACCCAGATCGGGTGCCGCAGCATGACCGCATGCCAGATTCTCGGCCATAACAACGATGAGGAGAACCTGTTGCTCTTCTTCACGCCGTGGAACGGGACGAGGTGGCGGCTGGATTCCTTCGGCATTGGTGACACGGGATCGACTGTCGCGGGCTTCTCGTGCTGGCAGACCACGTGCGTCGTGATCGGCTGGAACCAGTTCAACAGCGTCAACGGGGAGACGTATGCGTGGACGTTCCATGACGGCGTCGCCGGCGCGATCAATTACAAGGGCCCGGAATCAACAACTCTGACGGCAGGCCACCAGACGAGCTTCAGTGCCGTGTCGTGCGTCAGCGCCAAGACCTGCTACGCGGTCGGGATCAGCTTCCTCGCCGGGATCGCGGTCACCATCAGCGATGGCGTGCCGTCGGCGACCAACGAGCCCATGCCCTTTGTCCCGAGGGCGCTCGCGTGCGTGCGGACCACCTGCTGGGCGTCCCGCGAGAACCAGATCGTGAGGCTCACAGACGGGGTGGTGTCCGGCACGCCGCTGACGGACACTGCGACCGTCAAATTCGATGGCATCACCGCCCACGGCAGCGGCTTCATCGCGATTGGCGAGGCGACAAGGCCTGGCGAAACCGACCTCCTGTTCGGGTAGCCGGCCCTCGGCCAGACCCCCTGCCGGCCGGGGCCGATGCCACCTACCCGGACCAGGCCGCCTCGGCCACCGCCAGCGCCTCGGTGCGGTCGGCGGGCAGCACGAAGCCGGCCGTGATCGTCTCGTCGAGCGCAGCCTCGAACCGGCCGAGGTAGTCGGGTAGCCCACCGGGGTAGAGCGTGGCGCGCAGGTCCGGGTCCAGCGGCCGGGTCACGCCGAACAGGAAGGCGAACAGGTTGGCGCCGTTCTGACCTACCCCGGACAGCACGGCGGCGGGGACATCCGTCCACGGCGTTCGGATCCCGCCGGTCGCTATCCCGGCCCCGTCCCGGCAGAAGTCAGTGCCACCGGGGGCGAGGTCGAGCCTGGGCGCAGCCGGGGGAGCGCTGCCGCCGCCGGCCCAGGCATCGAGATGCTCCAGGGCCGCGCAGGCGACGTAGTGGTGTTGCATTCCGCTGTTGACCGGGATCTCGGTGGTGGCGATGACGATCTGCGTCCGCGGCCGGATCAGCGCGGCCAGCCTGGCGGGCGGGAGCGCGCCATCGTCCTGGCCACTCGCGATCAGCAGGTAGGTGTCGCCGTGCGCTGCCCCGGCGATCTCCCAGTTCCTCAGCAGTACGGCGTCCTGCTGGACTATCTGGCCCGAGCCAAGGAGAGCGACGTCGGTCTCGGTCTGCAGCACGAGCACCGGGACCCGCAGGTCGGGCCGGATCGCCTCGGCGGCCGCGGTGGCACTGCCGGGCCGCGACGCCGTGAACCCGTGTTCCAGCGACGCTCCGCTGCCGGGCCTTCCGTGCACGGCGTAGCCGTCGTAGACCGGGGCCAGCGCGTCGACCGCGTTGATGTAGGTGACCAGGAAGGCGGCCGACTGCGAATGCCCGGCCGCGATCAGCCGGCCGCCGGCCGCAGCATGGGAGCCGAGCACGGCGGGCGAGCCGCGCACGGCCCGCGCGGCCTGGCTGAACATGTCGAATGACCAGGCATCGCCCGGATGGGACAGCACGCCGTAGCGGTCGGGGAACGTGGCCTTGAGGTGCATGCCGTTGTCCACCAGGCCGCCGCCTTCGAGGCCCGCGCGCTGCGCCGACACGCCCACCCAGGCGTGCCGGCGCCGGATCAGGTGGGTGTGGGTCATCATCCAGATCGGGGGCGCGTCCAGGCCGCCGGAGACGTTCAGCCATTCCACGATGACCGTGCCGCTGAACTCGGTCGCGTTGGCTGGCCGCCGGACCAGGATGCGCGTGGCGTACGGGGCGGCGTCGGCCGGCTCCGCCGACCACCGGCCGTCCGCGGTGCGGTCTCCCCGCAGCCGGTAGGACGTCGCCTCACCCGACAGCACGAACTCGTCCTCGACGTAGCCAAGCGCGGCCAGGTCGTAGGCGCCGGCCGGGGTCGGCACCGGCCCGGCCAGGGGCCGGAGTTCGGCGGCGGCGCTCATGAAGCAGCGCGCTCGAGAATGTGCACCGAGCAGGCGCTGGCCAGCCCGATGACGTGGGTCATGCCGACCCTGGCGCCCTCGATCTGTCGATCGCCCGCCTCGCCGCGCAAGTGAGTGCTTACCTCGTAGATGTTGGCGATACCGGTCGCGCCGAGTGGGTGACCCTTGGACAGCAGGCCGCCGGAGACGTTCACGGGAATCTCGCCGTCGCGCCACGGCCCGCGCCGGTCGATCCACTCGCCGGCCCCGCCCTCCGGGCACAGCCGCAGGTTGTCGTAGTGCCGAAGCTCCGCGGTGGCGAAGCAGTCGTGCAACTCAACCAGGTCCAGGTCCTCCGGGCCTACCCCGGCCGCCTCGTAGGCCTGGTCGGCGGCGATGCGGGTGAGCGTGTTCACGTCGAACTGCACCGAGCCGCCGTCGACGTACGGGTCGCTTGTCATCACCGACGCCGACACCTTGATCGCGCGCTTGCGGACCTCCGCGGGCATGGACGCCAGCCGCTCGCCGCTGGTCAGCACCGCCGCGGCCGCGCCGTCGCCGGTCGGGCAGCACATCAGCTTGGTGTTGGGGTAGGCGATCATCTCGTCGTTCATGATCTGCTCGAGCGTGAACGCCCGCTGGTACTGGGCGAGGGGATTCAGCGTCGAGTGGGCGTGGTTCTTCTCGGCGACCTTGGCGAACTGCTCAAAGCCCACCCCGTCGTGCAGCCCCGCGTACTCCATGCCCGACTGCGCGAACGTGCCGGGCATCAGGCTGGTGCCGAGCACGCCCTCAACCGGGCCGAGCGCGCCGTAACGCCCGGACGGCCCGTACTTCTTGCCGGCACCGGCCGCGGAGGCTCCCAGCAGGCCGCGCTTGCCCATCTGCTCAAGCCCGACCGCGAGCCCGATGCTCGCCTCGCCCGACTTGATCGCCATGGCCGCGACCCGGAAGGCCGTTGCGCCCGTTGCGCAGGCGTTGGCCACGTTGTAGACGGGGATCCCGGTCTGGCCGATCTGCTTCTGGATTCGCTGGCCGGCGCCGCTCGTCTCGAACAGGCAGCCCGCCGCGAGCACGTCGGCATCGAAGATCGTCAGGCCGGCGTCGGTGAGCGCGCCCAGCGCCGCCTCGCTGCCCAGGTCGATCAGGTCCTTGTCCGGGAATCGCCCGAACTTCGTCATCGCGACGCCGATGACCCAGAGCGCGTCGGCCATGCCCGCAACCTCCCGTTTCCCGCTCTAACTTAACTAGGCGGGAACGAAGTGGCCAGGGGGCCGGCGTCGCCCGCTCATGCAGCCGCTAGCTCGGCCGAACGGCCTAGTGCTGCGGGCCGGCCCGGAACAGGGACTCCTGCGCGAGCCCGGCCGCCAGTTTGCCGTCGCGACTGAAGATCTGGCCGGTGTACATGCCGCGCCCGCCCGAGGTCGACTCCGGGTGCAGGTCCATCAGCACCCAGTCGTCGACCGCGACCTTGCGGTAGATCCAGACCGCATGGTCGATGCTGGTCAGCGGCCCGACGTGGGTGCGCCCCGGCACGAGTGACAGGCCGCTGAACATGTCCGACACGTACGTCAGCGCGCACGCCTGCAGGGTGTCGTCGGCCAGGCGGTGCCGGGCCCGCAGCCAGACCCGCGAAGGCCACTGCTGATGTTCGCCCGGCTGCTCGGGGACTCTGATGTCAACGCCGCGCAGGCGAGTCGCGATCGGGCTGTCCGGCAGGTCCTGCGGCGCGGTGACGTCGGGCAGCCGGTGCGCCTGGTAATCGAGGCCGTCCTCGATGACGTGAAACGAGGCCACCATGTTGAAGATGACCACGCCGTTCTGGACGGCGATGACCCTGCGGTTGGAGTACGACCGGCCATCCCGGTCGCGCCGCACGGTCAGCAGCACCCGGCGGGAGGCGTCGCCGCGGCTGAGGAAGTACCCGTGCAGCGAGTGCGGGTGCCGGTCACCCGCGACCGTGGCGGCGGCAGCACGCAGCGCCTGCGCCGCCACCTGACCGCCGTACAGTCCGGCCGGCTCGTCGCTGATGACAACCGTGCGGAACAGGTTGTCCTCGATCCGCTCCAGCGCCAGCAGCTCGGGCAGACCGAGGTCTGTTCGGCCGAGGACCGGCTCAGCCGAACTGGACACCAGTCACCTGTACCTACCTCGTTCCGGTATGAAAGCGATCAGGCGGGACGGTAGCCAAAGCCGATGGCCTGCGTGCCCTCGGAGTCGGTCCCGACCACGAACGTGGTGAGCCGCACCCGCATGCCGAGGCGCACCCGGGCCGGGTCGGGCTCGACGTCGACGAGGTTGGCCTTCACGACGCCGCCGTCGTCGAGGTCCACGATCGCCGAGACGTAGGGGACGCGGACGTCCGGGCTGGCGCGGTGCACGATCGTGAACGCGCGCACGGTGCCATCGCTGGCCAGCCGCCGGGCACCGAAGTCGTCCCGGCCGCACCGGGCGCACGCGTTGCGCCGGTCAAGGAACAGCGCACCGCAGTTCTGGCACTCCTGCGCGACGAGGTGCGGGTCGCTGCCGAGCTCAAGGTAGCTGACGTACGGCAGCTCGTGTGCCATCGGCCCTCCGCGGTCGCGCGACAGGGTTCCACGATAGCGGCGCAGATGCCAAGAAAACACGCGCGAACGTGCCAAGCTGTCCCCATGCTCAGGCGCTGGGAACGGTCGGCCGCGCGTCGGCGGCTTCGTCAGCAGGCTGCCCCTCGGGCGGCCGTCATGGATCAGGACGGCCCGGCCGGCCCCGCGGCGGGGACCGACGGGCTGCCGCAGATCCGGCACATCGTGATCCTCATGATGGAGAACCATTCCTACGACAACTACCTCGGCATGCTCGCCGGGCGCGGGGACGGCTTCCCGCTCGGACCCGGCGGCAAGCCGGCCGGCTCCAACCCGACGGCGGCGGGCGTGCAGGTGCCGCTCGCGCACGCACCGCAGACCGTGCAGGTCGAGTCCGTGCCCACGCAGTGCTGGAACGCCAGTCACATCCAGTGGAACCAGGGGGCCTGCGATGGCTTCGTACGCAGCGTCGAGGAGACCGTTCCCGGCGGCGACGCCACGATCCCGATGCGCTACTGGACCGAGGCCGAGCTGCCTTTCTACTACTGGCTGGCCCGGACGTTTCCGCTCGCCACGAGATGGTTCTGCTCCTGTCTCGGCCCGACGTTCCCGAACCGGCGGTTCCTGGTCTCAGCCACGGCCCACGGCCTGATCGACGACGTGGCGTTCGGGATGATCGACTACCCGGCGACCGGAACGATCTTCGATCACCTCGAGGCGCACGGGATCAGCTGGGTCAACTACCATCACCTGACCCCGCTGCAGGTGAACTGGCGCCTGCTGTCGCGCGCCACCGGCCTGAGCTACCTGCGGCTGCTGCTGGGGGCCATCGGCGGGATCTTCACCGGCCTGATGCCGATGCTCGAGAGCAAGGTGCAGGTGACCGCCGGGCTGTACCCGCTCGGGTTCCTGCGCGCGCTCAACCACCTCCGCCCGGTCGGTGACTTCCTCGCGGCCGCGCGGGCCGGATCGCTGCCGTCGGTGAGCATCGTCGACCCCGATTTCGATGCCACGTCCGAGGAGAACCCGCAGGACATCCAGGCGGGCGAGGCGTTCGCCGCGCAGATCGTCTCGGCGGTACTGGCCGGGCCCGCATGGCCGCACACGTTGCTGATCTGGCTCTACGACGAGCACGGCGGATACTACGACCACGTCCCGCCGCCCGCCGCCGTCGCGCCCGACGATGTGCCGGCGCGCGGCTTGTACGAGAAGTTCCCGCTGCTGCGCCTGTTCCGCAACACCGCCCTTGGCCGCAAGGTGACCGCCGCCGATGCCGGGCCGCAGAGCTACACCCAGCTCGGCTTCCGGGTGCCCGCGGTGATCGTGTCGCCGTACGCCAAACCCGACTACGTGAGCGAGGTGGTCTACGAGCACACCGCGATCCTGCGGCTGATTCAGCGCAAGTGGAACCTGCCGCCGCTGACCCGGCGGGATGCCGCCGCTGCCGATCTGCTGGACGCGCTCGACCTTGACGGACCCGGCGCATTCATGACGCCGCCGCGACCGCCCGCGCCCGGACTTAGCGCATCAGGAGGGAACGAGGCGGGCACCGGCTAGCTGCCGTCCGTCAGCTCGCGGCCGCCGATGGCCGCGATCCACTCCGGCGTTGTCTCAAGGTCGGTGCTCATCCGGTCGCGCTTGCCCTTGGACGGCTGCGCCGGATGCGCGACCAGCTGCGGGCGCGCCGGGCGCCCAGCGGGCCCGAGGCCGGGCCGGGCGCTCCGTG
>JASHUE010000267.1:0-6881 GCA_030040195.1 Streptosporangiaceae bacterium
AAGACCCGCCCGAGCGCGGGCGGCGACTCTGGCGGACAATGGACTGGTTCCGGCTCTGGACGCCGGGCGAGCCATAGCCGGACACAGGGGGCAGTTTGATTGGCGCGCGCTGCCCGGCGGCCAGGCGCGTCACTCGGTGACGGGAAGCGATGCAAGACGGGGGACTTGCGATGAGCAGTGGCTTCTTCGGCCCAGAGGGGTTCGGCTCGAGCCCCTTCGACGACTTCCTGGCTCGCATTTACGGTGCGGGCGCCGGGCCGCCGCGGCCCGGCAACCGAGTGGACATCACGCGGCTGATGAGCGGGCCCGCGCGCGAGCTTTTCGGTACGGCGGCGGCCAAGGCAGCCGAGTCTGGGGACGCGAACCTGGATACCGAGCACCTGCTCTGGGCGGCGGCCAAGCTGGAGCCGACCCGGCAGTTGCTGGCTCGCGCGGGGACGGACCCGGACGCCCTGGTGCGCAGCGTCGACGAGCATGCGGGCACAGGGGGACGAACCGATGTCTCGCCCCAGCTGACTCCGGGGGCCAAGCGCGCGTTGCTGGACGCGCACCAGATCTCGCGAGCCCTCGGCAGCACCTACATCGGTCCTGAGCACATTCTGCTCGCCATGGCCGTCAACCCGGAGTCGCAGGCAGGGCGGATGCTGTCGGCCGCCCATGTCACGCCGGAGGCACTGCGGGCCGCCCTGGCCGGCTACGGAGCCCCGCCTGGCCAGGGTGGTCCGCCTGGATCCGGCGGCCGGTCCGCAACCCCGACGCTGGACGAGTTCGGCCGTGACCTTACCGCCATGGCCCGCGAGGGCCGGGTTGACCCGGTCATTGGCCGCGACGGCGAGATCGAGCAGACGATCGAGGTCCTGTCGCGGCGCAGTAAGAACAACCCGGTCCTGATCGGAGAGGCGGGTGTCGGCAAGACCGCCATCGTCGAAGGGATAGCTCAGCGCATTGTCACGGGGGATGTGCCGAAGACGCTGGAGGGCAAGCGCGTCGTGCAGCTCGAGCTATCGGGCGTGATCGCCGGAACACGCTACCGCGGCGACTTCGAGGAGCGAGTCAAGAAGATCATCGACGAGATTCGCGAGCAGAGCGACCAGCTGATCATCTTCATTGACGAGCTGCATACGCTGGTTGGGGCCGGAGCCGGCGCAGAAGGCGGGGTGGATGCGGGCAACATGTTCAAGCCCGCGCTGGCGCGCGGCGAGCTGCACGTCATCGGCGCCACGACGCTCGATGAGTACCGCAAGAACATCGAGCGGGATGCCGCTCTAGCCCGGCGTTTCCAGCCGATCCTGGTGCCCGAGCCGACCGTCGACGATGCGCTGGCGATCCTGCGCGGACTGCGCGACCGGTACGAGGCGCACCACCAGGTCCGCTACTCCGAGGAGGCGCTCGTCGCCGCGGTCGAGCTCTCGGACCGGTATATCTCAGACCGGTTCCTGCCCGACAAGGCGATCGACCTGATTGATCAGGCCGGCGCGCGGGTCCGCCTGCGCACCAAGATGCCGGACGTGGACCTGCGCGACCTGGAGCGCCGGGTCGGCGAACTCAACCGTGATAAGGATCAGGCGGTCGCGAGCGAGCAGTACGAACAGGCATCACGGCTGCGGGACGAGATCGCGGACGTCAACCGGCAGATCCAGCAGGCCAGCCAGGACGAGAGCGTCGTGCCTGAGGTCACGGTGAACGACATCGCGGAAGTGGTCTCGCGGGCCACCGGCATCCCGGTCCAGCAGCTGACCGAAGAGGAGAAGGACAGGCTGCTCAGCCTGGAGGACTACCTGCACCAGCGCGTCATCGGCCAGGACGAGGCCGTTACCGCGGTCTCCGAGGCCGTCCGCAGATCTCGGAGCGGGCTTGGGGATCCGGGCCGGCCGGTCGGCAGCTTCCTGTTCCTCGGGCCGACCGGAGTGGGCAAGACCGAGCTGGCCCGCGCTCTTGCCGAGGCACTATTCGGGTCGGAGAGCGCGATGGTCCGCCTTGACATGAGCGAATTCCAGGAGCGGCACACCGTCAGCCGCCTGGTCGGCGCCCCGCCGGGGTACGTCGGCTACGAAGAGGCCGGCCAGCTCACCGAGGCTGTTCGCCGCCGCCCGTACTCGCTCATCCTGCTCGACGAGATCGAGAAGGCGCATCCGGACGTGTTCAACATCCTCCTGCAGGTTCTCGACGACGGCAGGCTGACCGACGGCCAGGGCCGCACGGTCGACTTCACGAACACGGTTCTCATCATGACCAGCAACCTCGGCTCGGACCTGATTACCCGGCAGGGAACCACGCTCGGCTTCGCGGCGGACGGGGCAAGCTCGGCTGCCAGGCAGGAAGACGCGCTGCGGGAGCAGCTGACTCGGCGCCTGCGGGACTCCTTCCGTCCCGAGTTCCTGAACCGGATCGATGAGATCATCATCTTCCGCCAGCTCGACCGGGAGGAGTTGCGGCAGATCACCCAGCTGCTGCTTGAGGAGACACGGCGTCGGCTGCACGCCCAGGACGTGTCGGTGGAATTCACGCCCGCTGCCGTCGACTGGATCGCCGATCACGGCTTCCAGCCGGAGTTCGGTGCCCGGCCCATGCGCCGCACGATCCAGCGGGAAGTGGACAACCAGCTGTCGAGGATGCTGCTGGACGGTCAGGTCAGCGCGGGCCAGGAGATCATCGTCGACGTGTCGGGCGAGCAGCTGACCTTCCGCCCGGAGTTGCAGCCAGCGGGTGCGCGGTGACACACGACCGCGTGCCGACGTTGACAGGCGCGCGTGACGGCCCGCCCTGACGCCGGGAGCGGGCAGCAGGCCCGGAGCATGATCGCGCAGCTGGCGCAATCCCGCGATGAAGCGCCGCCGCCGGAACAGACGGCCGGGCCGCCAACGTGAGGTTGACGAGCGTCGGCCACACCGCTGGGGGAGTCGTTCACCCGAGCGGGGTGATGACGCGCAGGATCGCAGGCCAGATTGTGGTAGTGACGGCATCCGGGCCGTATGGAGGCTGCCGGATTCAGCATCAACCGGAGATGACAGATGGCAACGCTTACGGCGTGGAAATTCACCACGCCTTACGGGGCGGATGATGCCCTCGCCACGCTGGAGAAGCTGCAGACCGAGGCGCTCATCCAGGTGCAGGACGCAGCGGTCGTCAGCTGGGAGCCTGGACGGACCAAGCCCACGACGCGCGAGTTGCACTCAACCACCAAACGCGGGGCCCTGGGCGGTGGGTTCTGGGGCTTCCTGTTCGGACTGATCTTCTTCGTCCCGATCCTCGGGCTGGCGGTCGGCGCGGCCACCGGCGCCCTGTTGGGGTCCCTGGCCGACGTCGGGATCAGTGACGCCTTCATCAAAAGCGTCAGGGAGAAGGTCACGCCGGGCACCTCGGCGCTGTTCGTGCTCAGCTCCGACGCGGTCCTTGATCGCGTCAGCGCGGAATTCCAGGGCACCGAGGCGGAGCTCATCAGCACAAACCTGTCAGCAGACCAGGAAGCTAAGCTCCGCGAGGCCTTTGCCCACGAGGACGAGTGAACTCCGTCCGGCGCCCGGCCGCACGGCGCCGGCCGACCCTTCCGCCCTCGGGCTGGCCGTGCTAGACCCGCTGCCGCTAGGTCCAGCACGGCGCTAGGCCGCTGCGGTGGTGAGGCAGGCGAGGCCTGAGCCCGGATCTGCGCCAGCCATGAAGCAGAGCCGGGCGCAGCCGCCACGAGACGAGACCGCGGGGCGGCGCCGAGCCGCCGGCATCTACGGCGCGATCATCACGGCGTCGGTCATGGCCGCCGCTGGTGGCAGCTTGCCGACCGCTGCGCTGGCGGTGTCGGTGCTCATCACCCTGGTCGTGTACTGGCTAGCCGAGCAGTACGCAGGGATCCTCGGCCAGCAGGCTGCCCACGGACACCTGCCGACATGGTCCAGGGTCAAGGAGGAACTTGCCAACAGCTGGCCGATCGTCAGCGCGTCGTTCGTGCCGCTGGTGGCCCTGATCGTCGCCAGGGTGGCCGGGGGTTCGCCTTGGGTGGCCGCTAACGCGGGCGTCGCCGTCGCGATAGGGCTGCTGACACTGCACGGATGGTCGGCGGGTCGTGCGGCCGAGCTGAGAGGTTGGCGCCTGGTAGTTGCCACGTGCGTAGCCGCGGCGCTAGGCCTGGTCATGGTCGTGCTGAAAAACTTCGTAATCGTCAGCCTGCACTGAGATGACCTCGGTGACAGGACTCGGCGGAACGCCAGCCCGGCGTTAGTTCATTCCGGCGCTGAGCGCGGCGATCGCGTCTGTCTTAGCATCAACCTCTGTCAATGCCTGCCCGTCCGGGGGCCAGCCTCGGCATGCCTCGAGGCTGTGGCCGCGGATTTGAAAAGTGATATCATAATGATATAGTGCCTGATCGACCGGTCGGGCGGCTCATGGAGCTGAGGGCCAGGGCCCGCTGCCAGGGAGGCAAGGATGAGCGAACCAGCGATCGCGGTGCTCGGACTGCGCAAGAGCTTCGGCAACAAGCAGGCCGTGGCCGGCATCGACCTGAGTATCGCGGCCGGCTCACTCGCCGGCCTGGTCGGACCGAACGGTGCGGGCAAGACCACGTCCCTGTCGATGATGACCGGCCTGCTGCGGCCGGACGGCGGCCAGGTGCTGATCAACGGCCACGACGTGTGGGCCGACCCGGCAGCCGCGAAGGCGATCATCGGGGTCGTGCCCGCCGAGGCGCGGCTCTTCGAGCGGCTGAGCGGGAAGGAGCTGCTCGAGTATTCCGGCCGCCTGCGCGGCATGCCCGCGCCCGAGGCGCGGACCAGGGCGGCGCAGTTGCTGGACGTGCTGGACCTGGCCGAGGACGCGAAGCGGCTCGTCGCGGACTACTCAACCGGCATGCGCAAGAAGGTGGCGCTGGGCTGCGCGCTGATTCACAATCCCGCGGTCCTCTTCCTGGACGAGCCGCTGGAAGGGGTCGACCCGGTATCGGCCGACGTGATCCGCCGGCTGCTAACCCGCTACGTCAGCTCCGGGTCAACGGTCCTGTTCTCCAGCCACGTGATGGAACTCGTCGAGCAGATCTGCGATCACGTCTCGATCATCGACAAGGGCAAGATCGTGGCCACCGGTACGACCGAGGAGGTACGGGGCGGCAAGACCCTGCAGCAGGCCTTCATCGACCTGGTCGGTTCGCGGGCACACGATGAGGAGGTGCTGTCATGGCTCGGCTCCTCGTCCAGCTGAAACTGCGACTGCTGACGAATGCCCTGCGCTCGTCCTCCCGTGCTCGGGTCGGCTTCATCGTCAGCACGTTCTTCGCCCTGGTCCTGGCGGTCGGCGGATTCCTGCTCCTGGCGATGTTGCGCGGCAACGCCGCGTCCGTCGACCTGAGCGCGACCGTGTTCACCGTGTTCGCCTTCGGCTGGCTGATCCTCCCGCTGCTCGCGTTCGGCCTCGACGGGACGCTGGACCCGGCCACGCTGGCGCTGTACCCGCTGCGGACCCGCCCGCTCGCCGTCGGCCTGCTGGCCGCTTCGGTGACCGGCGCCTGGCCGGTCGCCAACGTCATCGCGCTGCTTGGCGTGACCGTCGGGCTGGCGCACGGTGCGCTCGGCGTGCTGGTGGCCGTGGTGGCCGTGCTGCTGCAGGTGCTGTTCTGTGTCGTGCTGGCCCGGTTCATCACCACCGGCCTGGCCGGACTGCTGCGCTCACGGCGCGGCCGCGACCTGGGCGTGTTCCTGGTCATCCCGATTTTCGCGCTCTACGAGACCTTCGCCCAGGTGGTTCCGAGGCTGGCCGCGGAAGGCAAGATCACGGCCACCGCATTCGACGGAGTGGACAAGTGGCTGCGCTGGCTGCCACCAGGACTGGCCGCGCACGCCATTCAGGACGCCTCGACCGGCCATGCCGGGACCGGGCTGCTGCGGCTTGGGCTGCTCGCAGCGATCGTCGTCGTGCTCGGCGCGCTCTGGATCCGGTCGCTCAGCCACGCGCTCGTTGCGGTCGACACCAGCACGCAGGGCTCGGCCGCGGGCGGGCGTGCGCTCCCGTTCACCCACGCCGGCATTCGCGGCACGGTGGCGGGCCGGTACCTGATCTACCAGCGCCGCGATCCCCCTTCGATCATGCGCTGGTGCATGGTCGCCATCCTCATGATCGTCACGACGGTCAGCACGATCCGGACGCCGCACTATCACATCGGGCTCTTCATCAGCGCGGTCATCGGGGGAGGAATGGTCGGCGCGCTCAACGCCAACGCGATCGGCCTCACCGGACCCGCTTTCGGCCTCGAGGCGACCGCGCTCACCGGCGTGCGCGAGATGCGCGCCTACTTCGCCGGACGCCTGATCGCCCTGGCCGCGATCGGGGTACCGCTACTCCTGGCCATGTCGCTCATCCTGGCGATCGGCGCCGGGCATCCGGCGAGCTGGCTGTGGATCGCGCCGGTCGATCTCGGCGCACTCGGAGCCGGGCTGGCCCTCAGCAGCCTGTTTACCGTAGCGGTGCCCTATCCGATGCAAAGGCGCGTCGGCAGCCCGGTACCGACCACCGGCGACGGGTACGGGGGCCAGGCGTTTGGCAGTGTTTTCGGCAGCCTGGCGGGCGTGGCGATCGCAACGATCCCGTTGATCCTCGTCGTCAACTTCACCTACTCGCTGTCCGCGTCAGTCCGGATCCCGCTGCTGGTGGTGTGCGCGGCCGCGTACGGGGTCTTGCTGGGGTGGGCCGGCGCGCGCGCAGCCGCCGCCACGGCCGCGCGGACGCTGCCCGAACTCACCCAGATCGCCCTGGCGAGCAAGCTGTAGCTGATCTGGAGGACGGCCGATGGCAGCTCAGCGGCCGGCCGGCGCCCCGGGGTCATGGGCTCGGCCGCCGCCGCCGCCGACACGGTCGTCGGCGCTGACACCGCTGGCACCGGCGCTGACACTGACGGCGTTCGC
>JASHUE010000268.1:0-7872 GCA_030040195.1 Streptosporangiaceae bacterium
CGGGTCAGTGCCTGATCCTGATCACGACCAGGCGCAGGCTGCCGGGCCTGGCCGGCGCGCGCACGGTCACGCTCGACGTGCTGTCCACAAACGAGGCTGTGTCGCTGTTCCGGCGAGTCGTCGGGGACGGCCGGGCACTGGATGCCGAGCAGGTCGCCGCGGCCGTAGCCCTGTGCGGGCGGCTGCCCCTCGCGATCCAGGTCGTCGCGGGCCGGTTCGCGCAGGCTGGGCAGCCCGGACTGCATGACCTGATTGAGGAATGGTCCCGGTCACCGGGATGGCTCGCCGGTACGGGGACGGCAACGGCTGAGGTGATAGCCGCCTTCGAGCTGTCCTATCGGGCATTGGAACCCGACCATCAGCGGTTCTTCCGGCGCCTGGGCGCCAGTCCGTGCGCCACTCACAGCCCGCTGGCTGCGGCGGCCCTGGCGGGCTGCGCTGTAGGTCAGGCCGAGGCAGCGATTGCCGTATTGCTCGATTGTCATCTGCTGAGGCAGGCTCCAGACGGCTACTTCCTTCTCCACGACCTCGTCCGTGGCTACGCCGCCGCCCGGGCCAGGCGTGATGATTCGGAGGCCGAGCTGAAGCAAGCCGTGAGCGGACTTCTTGAGTACTACCTGCACATGGCGGATCAGGCTGACCGGTTTCTCTATCCGCTCCGGCGCCGCGGCGACGCTCAGGTCGACTTTGGGCCGGCCGGGAGCCCGGTATTCGACACCCGAGAGAGCGCGGCCGGATGGCTCGAAGCCGAGTGGCGCAACATCGTGCAGGCGGCGAGCTATGCGGGCCGGCATGAATGGAAGCGGGAGTGCGCAGACCTCAGCTACCTGCTGGCAGAGTTCCTGAAAATCAGGCCGTACTGGGATGAGGCGATCACGGTTCACGACCTCGCGCTACAGTCCAGCCGGTACCTGGCGGATCAGGCTCGAATCGCGCGCGCGTCGCTGGCACTCAGCGAGGTGCGCCAGCACACCGGGCGGCACGAGACCGCGATCGAGCTGGCCGAGGAGGCTGCGGCCATCTACCGGTCGCTCGGCGACACCAGAGGCGAGGCCGAGTCCCTCGATCAAATCGGCCTCGCCCATCAGCGCACCGCCCGTTCCCGCGAGGCGCTTGCCTACTTCCAGCAGGCACAGATCTTGTACCAGGCCGCGGAAGATCCGCGCGGCGTCGCCGACACCCTGAGCCACTCCGGAATCGCCTGCTGGCATCTCGGTCGTTACCGCGAGGCCAATGATCACCTGGACAAAGCACTATCGCTCTACCGCGCCGTCCCTGACCGGCGCGGAGAGGCGAAGGTGCTCAACAACCTCGGCCGGGTCCACGTCTACAACGGCCAGTACGAAGAGGCGCTCGACATCTACCAGCAGTCCCTGCAGATCTTCGAGGAGATTGACGGACCACAGAACCAGGCAATCTTGTGGCAGGCCATCGGCGGCGTGCACTGCTTCAGCGGCCGGTTCGAGGAGGCACTCTCTGCCTGTCGCCGGGCTCTGAAGATCTACCGGGACATCGGTGACCTGCCAGATGAGGCCGATGCGCTCAACGACATTGGCTATATGTATCAAAAACTGGCATACTATGACGAGGCGCTAATTCACCACCAGAAGGCCCAGGCGATCGCCAGGGACATCGGGGACCCGTCTCAGCAGTTGATCGCGCTGCGCATGATCGCCGACATACATCGCGGGTCTGGACGTCCGGACGAGGCACTCGACAACTACTCTTCGGCGCTCAAGCTGGCCAGAGAAATCGGCAACCCCTACGAGGAAGGAAAGATCCTCGAAGGAATGGCCGAGCTGACGCTCTGCACGCAGCGGCGCGACGTCGCCCGGATTGTGTTGAGACAAGCACTCGACATCTTCGAGCGTCTCGGCGTGCCAGAAGCGGAGTCGGCACGGACCCGGATACAAGCCATTGACCCCGCTTCCCCCGCTCGCGCGCCGCAGCGAACACCTGCTCGCGATGCACGTGCCGTCGGCGCCGGGGCGGCGGGCACTGGCACTGTGTGACTGGCGGTGGTCAGGGGCCCCAGCCGCCTGTGAACTCGCCCGGCGCGAGTTACGGCCCAGGGACCCAGGTGAGCCGCAGCGGGAGGGGTCGCGCCGGTGCGAGTTGCAAGGCAAGTCTCATGCAACTCGCATAGCGGAGACATCGGTCAGCTGACGGATATCCGGGCGCGGCGGTCTCTCGGTACATGCGATCGGGCAAGGCCCGCGCCTTGCCCGACTGGACGACTGGTCGGCTCACGAGTCAGTTGCCGAACTCGCCGTTCCGCACGCCTCCGATGAAGGCACGCCACTCGGAGGACGTGAACCGGAGAATCGGACCTTGGGAGTCCTTGCTGTGGCGGACACCGATCGATCCGTCCGGCAGAGTCGCGACCTCGACGCAATCGCCGTTCGCATAGCTGAGTGAACTCTTGACCCAGCGCGAACCCGAGGCCTCTGCGTCATTGCGGGGGTCCGAGGAAAGGTTTGGCACGTTATTGACCTCATTAGCGATCGCCGATCAGGTACGCGAAAGCGCCCAGCAACATTATCAGTCAATCAAGGCCAGTGCTACCTCGTGACCAATAGGACTCGGCGGCCTCGATAATCTGCGCCTTAGACGCTCCGGGATCGAGTGATGCGCTGACAAGGGCCTGGAAGACAAGTCTGTGCAAGTAGGTCTGTTGCTCGCCTTCCACCGTGAACACGTTTTTAAGCTGCTCGCTAGCTACGACATCCGGAAGGATTCCGTCGGCATCTGATACAAAATGAAAGATGACGAAAGCCGGCCCCAGCACGGTGTGCTGCGCGCCGAGCGGCAGGATGCGGATCGTGATGTTCGGCCGGTCGGCGAGCTCGGACAGGTGCCTGAGCTGCCGATACATGACCTGCTCGTCACCGATCCGTCGCCGCAGGATCGACTCATCGAGCACGACGTCCAGCTCAACCTGCGGCTCGCGCGTCAGCACCAGCTGGCGTTGCATCCGGACCCGGACGAGCCGCTCGATCAAGCCGGGTGCTATTGGCTCGATCCGGCCGTAATTAGTGATAATGTGCCGGGCGTAAGCTTCGGCTTGTAAAAGTCCTGGTATAACCTCGACGTGCCATATAGCGATCGAGCTTGCTTCGTGCTCAAGACCGATATACTGCTGATAATCAGTCGAAAGTTCGTCGGCGAAGTCCTCCCACCAGCCCTTCTGGGTAGCATCGATAGCCAGCTGCAGAAGGTGAGCACGACGCGAACCAACGACGCCGTAGTAATCGAGCAGTTTCTCGACCTCATGCGGTTTCAGCCCGGTTCTCGCGAGTTCGTATCGACTGATCTTGGAGGGTGACCAGTTGAGAGCCGCCGCGACGCGATCCGCGCTCCGGCCCGAAGTCTCCCTGATCGCGCGCAACTCGGCTGCGAGGCGCCGGCGCCGTACCGTCGGGCTTCCTGGCGTCGACATTGCGGCGTCCTCCTTCGCTCTGAGTCGTAAGGCGGACCCGCACAATCACGGCGGCGGTGAGCCGCGCTGTTGTGTCAGTCAGGCGAGCCCTGAGAGTCTCATTGCATCTCGCAATGAGGTCCTGCGCAACCTAACGAGGCGCTCGCGCCCGTGTGTTCGCCTTCGGCGAGACCATCCACCGGGCCGCGGTACGCCGGCATGTGCGCGGAGCGGCGGCCCTCGTGATCAGCCGACGTCAGCCTTCGTTAACGCGCAACGCCCCAGCGCATTGAAGATAGTTACCTGGCCACGTCATCAACACCGCGGACACTCGCCGAATAGCTACCGGAGTAGCGGTCTGGCAATTGCTAGTGCGGAACAGCTAGCAGTGGTAATACACGCCGGAGACCACCGGAGCTGCGCCTTGCGCCAGCAGGTGGGCAGTGCCGATGTGCGCCGCGGATGGAAGCGCCGCTGTCCCCGCCAGACTGGACCCAGCCACAGTTAACGTCACGACAGCGGGAATGATAATTGCTAGCCCGATCCGCATGACTCCTCCATGACGTTTACTGAGGTCAGCGCCCAGGTGCTAACCGCCAGCGGATCTCCGTAGTTGGGGACTCTCGCCTTCTGGAGGTATTGTTACACTTTTACGATCGATTAATAAAACATTGAAATGTGCCATGAAACTACCGTCACGACTCCTATTTCTGGTAAGGGGAAATTTTCACGTTTATCTGCAGTGCAAGGAGAAGTGAAACTCTCAGCTGGCCGCCCTGCGAATGTTAGCGACGCTATTCGCCGCAAATCCCCACGTGTGAGTCGGAGCTTTATGCCGATAAGCAAACTTGTTTCCTGAATGTTCGAGTAGTAGTGTTCGCACCGTGCCCACCCCGACCTTGGCTCGTCGGCTGGTCGGCCGCGAGGGCGAGCTGACCGCGCTGGTCACGCTTATGGCGGACCTGGCCGGGGGCCGCGGAAGTGCCGCGCTCATCGAGGGCGAGCCGGGCATCGGCAAGTCGGCGTTAGTGCGCGCCGCCGTCGCGGAGGCGGCGGATCTCAGCTGTCAGGTCTTCTGGGGAGCCGGCGACGAACTGGGCCAGGCGCTCCCGCTGCTGCCCGCGCTTGACGCGTTACGAGTACGGGAGCCGCGCTCCGATGGCCGGCGCAGCATGATCGTCCGGCTCTTGCGTGGCGAGCTGAACGTTGGCCCAGGCGCCGACGTCGCAGCGGCCCTGGCCGAGCAGCTCCTGGCTCTTGTTACCGAGGAATCCGCAGGCCTCCCCACGATCCTGGTGATGGAGGACCTGCAATGGGCAGATCACGCCACGATCGCACTGTGGGAGCGGCTCGGGCGGTCCGCGCCCCAGATGCCGCTGATGCTCGTGGGCACGCTCCGGCCGGTCCCGCAGCGCGAGGAATTGCTGGCGCTGCGGCGCGCCGTGCCCGATGCGGTCTACCTCCGGCTCGCCGGACTCAGCGAGCCGGCGGTGGCGGAGCTGGTCGGCGCCATGGCCGGCGGCAACCCCGACGACGAACTGCTGCGGCTGGCGGGCGGCGCGGCCGGAAACCCGCTGTACATCACCGAGCTGGTCGCGGCCTTGGCTCGAAGCCGCGGCTTGACCCGCACCGACACCGGTGCGATCAAGCTGACAGGCGGG
The DNA here is from genome assembly GCA_030040195.1 of Streptosporangiaceae bacterium. Lineage (GTDB taxonomy): Bacteria > Actinomycetota > Actinomycetes > Streptosporangiales > Streptosporangiaceae > JAJYUU01. Next base: position 5,080 of record JASHUE010000268.1, read on the forward strand.
TCAGTACCTGCCTCATTACCGGCCGCCATCGCAGATCGTCTGGGCTTTGTGTCCGGCGAGGTCCGGGAGGTCGTGCGGGCGGCCGCGCTACTCGGCGTGGATTTCGCCGTTCCCGACCTTGCCGCGGTCCTCGGACGCGGGGTCGCCGACTTGGTCTCCGCCCTTGACCAGGCCCGGGCCGCAGGCATAGTGGCTGAGTCAGGTACCGATCTTCGCTTCAGGCACCCGCTGATTCGCTCGGCGCTTTACGAGGAGATGCCGGGCTCGCTGCGCGCCGCCTGGCACCGCGATGCCGGGCGTGCCCTCGCAGCCGCTGGCGCACCGGCCTACCGCGTCGCCAGGCAGCTGTTGTGGGCCGTCGGTTCCCCCGACGATCCGGTCGATGACTGGATGCTGAACTGGCTCGCAGGCGCGTCAGAGATGCTGATCGGCCGGGCTCCGCAAGTCGCCGTCGAGCTTCTGCGGCGAGCCGTCGCGAGACGAGCGGATGATTCGCAGCAACACTACTTCCTGGTGGGCCGCCTGGCCGACGCGCTCTACCGCGTGGGCAAAGTGCCCGAGGCCGAACGGGTCGCCAGGCGGGCCCTCGCCCGTACCGATCACCCCGATCTCGTCGTCGACCTGCACTGGACGATCGCGCAAAGTCTGATGCGCACCGGCAGGTCGGCCGAGGCCATCCCGATGCTCAACCGGGCGCTCACCCGGATGGCGATCTCGACCCGGCACCGGGCACGCCTGCTCGTGCTCTGCGCGCGCGTGCACAGTCACCTCGGTGAGGTCGAGAAGGCTGGCCAGGTGGCCGCTTCCGCGCTGGAAGCTGCCTCAGCGCAAGGTGATAACTGGGCGATGGCCTGGGCCTTGCACGTGCTCGCCATCGTGTCCGGCGTACAGGGAAACGCGATCGAGGCGCTCGGAGTGTTCGAGCGGGCGCTGGCCGTGACCGAGTCTGATCCGGCCCTGACCGACTTGCGGATCCTCTTGCAGGTCAACCAAGCCGTGACGCTGAGCGACCTCGATCGTTATGACGAGGCGCTCGCCGCTGCGCGACAAGCGCAGCGGCTAGCCGACCAGGCGGGCACGGTCACGAGGCAAGGCCAGGTACACGGCGTGCTTGCCCAGCTCTTCTTCGAGACTGGTCGCTGGGACGACGCGCTGGCTGAGGCACAGACCGTGCACGAAGACTTCAAGGAGCCGGGCTGCGCGTGCTGCGATCTCGGCATATCCGCTGTGATCTGCTTCCATCGCGGCGAGATCGGCGCCGCACGCCATCACCTCGCCGCGGCCGTGCCACACGCCGAGCGCATCGGCAACAGGGTCATCCCGCCGCTGGCGCTCGCCCGGAGCCTAGACCGCGAGCACGCGGATGCGCTGCCGGAGGCATTGGCTGAGCTGACCGCGGGTTTCGCCAGCAACGCCGAGGAGCTGGAGCAGATCGAGGACCTGCTGCCCGATGCGGTCCGCCTGGCCACCGGGCTCGGCGAGCTCGGCACGGCCGAGGCGCTCACCGGACGCGTCGAGGCACTCGCCGCTGAGTCAGAAAGCCCGCGTCGCCAGGCGAGCGCGCTCCTGTGCCGCGGCCTGGTCGATCAGGAGGCGGACCGGCTGCTCCGCGCCGCCGATCGTTACGCCGCGGCGAGCCGACCGTTGCTCAGCGCCCGGGCCCTCGAGGCAGCAGCCGGAAGCTTCGTCGCCGCCGACGATCGCGACAGGGCGCGCGGAGCATTCACCCGGGCCCTGGAGCTCTATGGCTCGCTCGGTGCGGCGACGGACGTCGCCAGGGTCCAGGCCAGGTTCCGCGCCCATGGCATCCGCCGCGGTCCTCAGGCCAGGCACCGTCAAGCCCGGAGCGGCTGGGAGAGTCTCACCCCCACCGAGACGAAGATCGCCGCGCTCGTGGAGGGCGGGCTCTCGAACCCAGATATTGCCGCCAAGCTCTTCTTGTCCCGCCGTACCGTGGCGACGCACGTATCGCACATCCTGAAGAAGCTCAACGTGCAGTCGCGAACAGACATCGCCCGCGAATCGGCGCTGCGCGCCATCGCGCGGTGATCCCGACCGGGCCGAGGCAGTTCATCTAGGTTCGTCGGTATCTGTCGCGAGCGTGAAGTGCACGGCCTTGCCGGCCGAGGTGCGGTAGTAACCCCAGTCGGTCGACAAGCTCGCGACGAGCATCAGGCCGCGCCCGTCCTCGGACTCGGCTGGCGTGTCGAGGACAGAAGGCCATTCGGGCGACGTGTCGTGAACATAGACCCGCAGGTGACCACAGGAGCAGGTGACGAACAGCTTGACCGACCCGCCCGCGTACCTGACGGCGTTGGTCACCAGTTCGCTGGTGAGGAGCGCCGCGACATAAGGGTCAACGGACAAGCGCCAGGCCTCGACTGCCTCTCGTACATACCGCCGGGCCTCGGCCGCCGCTGCCGGCCCTGGGGTGAGATAGACGGATAGCGAGCGCTGCATCGGCAGGCGGGTCGGCGCCGTCTTGTTCATCAGTGTTTCCTTGCCGGACTGGGTGAACGCAGCGCGGCCAAACCAGGGCGTGCACGGTTGGCCAGGTCGATGGGTCCGGCCTGCTGAGCGTTCCGTTGATTGCACTACAAATTGTGCTGAAACTTTCACGTTAAGGCATCGGTCGATTGACCGATATTTGAACGCAGAGGAGATCTGCTCTGCTGTGCGGCTGTGGCCAGGCCAGTCTGCGCCGGTTAGCCTCGGTCAAGCGGAGGCCGCTTGGCCCAACTCGATGATCCGCAGCTTGCCGCACACGCTCACCGCTCCGTTGCAGTGGCACCG
>JASHUE010000269.1:0-6058 GCA_030040195.1 Streptosporangiaceae bacterium
CACACTGTGACAAGCGCCCGGCGGCCGGTTCGCCCGAAGGGGGATAGCACAACACGGAACCAGCCTATGCCCGTGGTGGCCGTCACCGGAGCGGCCGGTGGCATCGGGCACGCCCTGACCGCCAGGCTGGCCTCGTCGCGGCACGTCAAGAGGGTCATCGCGATTGACGAAGAGCGCGGCGATATCGAGGGCGTGACCTGGCGGGTCGCCGACATCCGCGACCCGGCGCTGGTCGGCAGGCTGACCGGCGTCGACGTGGTCGTGCACGCGGACCTCGACCTTTCCCCCGACACCGGCTCCCGGCAGCGGCGGGCGTACAACGTACGCGGCGCCCAGACCGTGCTGACCGCGGCCGCGGCCGGCGGCGTGGGGCGGGTGGTGCTCGTCACCAGCGCGATGGTGTACGGGGCGGGCCCGGACAATCCGGTCCCGCTGCCCGAGGACTTTCCCCTCAGCGCCGACTCGGACGGCAGCGTCGTCGGTGACCTGCTGGAGATCGAGCACCTCGCCCGGCGTTCTCCGCGCACCCATCCAGGCATGGAGGTAACTGTGGCCCGGCCGGCGGCGCTCGTCGGTGACGGTGTGGACACGCTCATCACCCGGCACTTCGAGGCTCCGAGACTGCTGGCGGTCAAGGGTTGCGCGGCGCGCTGGCAGTTCTGTCACGTCGATGACCTCGTCTCGGCCCTGGAACTGGCCGCGACCGGCCAGGTGACAGGGGAGTTCGCGGTCGGCTGCGACGGCTGGCTGGAGCAAGACCAGCTAGAGGAGCTGTCCGGAATGCGAAGGATTGAGCTGCCTGCCGGGCTGACGTTCGCGACCGCGCAGCGGCTGCACCGGGCTGGCATAACGCCTGCGCCGGTGGCTGACCTGCACTACGTGGTCTACCCCTGGGTAGTGGACTGCAAGTCGCTGCGCGAGGCGGGCTGGCAGCCCGCGTTCGACAACGCCATGGCGCTTGAGGTGCTGCTCGGGCAGCGGGCCGGGCATCACGCGGTGGCTGGCCGACGGCTGGGAAAGAAGGACGCGACGATCACGGCCGCCGGCGCCACGGTGGCTGTCATCGGCACGGCCGCCATCGTCCGGCAGGTCAGGCGCAGCCGCCGCGGATCATGACAGCGCCGGCCTGGGGTCTGTCATCCCGCGTTCGCTCCATGATCATGTAGTGCTGCTCGCCTGATAGCCGGGTAACACTACATGATCACGATGAGGCAGAGCCGCCGGACGCTGGGCTGCTGCGCCGACTCGGCGGACTGCCTGTAACTTGTGATGATGAGCGTGATCAGACTCGCGGAGCTGCGGGCCGACGAGCTATCGGTGGATGAGGTCCGCGCCGCGGCCGCCGATCCTGCCGCCGGTGCCGTCGTCGTATTCACCGGCGCGGTCCGCAATCACGACCGTGGTCGCGGTGTCTCCGCCCTGTCTTACAGCGCCCACCCGTCAGCCACCGCCGAACTCGAGCGGCTTGCCGAGAAGATCGCGGCCAGCTACCCGGTGGTGGCGATCGCCGTGCTGCACAGGACCGGCGACTTGCAGGTGGGGGACCTGGCCGTCGTGGCGGCGGTGTCCGCCGCCCACCGGAGCAACGCGTTCGAGGCCTGCGAGGCCCTGATAGACGAGCTGAAGGCTACCGTGCCGATCTGGAAGCATCAGCTCTTCACCGGCGGGGACAGCGAGTGGGTGGATGGTGCGTAGGCTTCCGGGTATGCCCGGAAGGCCCCTACCCATGTCTCACCGGCTCATCACGCTGATCATCGCCGGCGCCGCCGTGGTCGTCGGCCTCATCATCGCCATCACCGCTTCTGTGCCGTATGTCGCTCTCACGCCCGGGCCGACGCTGAACACGCTGGCCGGGAATGGCGGGCAGCCGCTCATCCAGATCAGCGGCCGCCGCACGTACCCGACCAGCGGCAACCTCAACATGGTCACCGTGTCCTACTCGGGCGGACCCGGTACCGGCTTCAACATCTTCAACGCGATCAGCGCCTGGCTCACGCCGGATGACGCAGTCGTGCCGGAGAGCGAGATCTTCACGCCGGGCCAGAGCACGCAGCAGGTGGTGCAGCAGGACTACCAGGAGATGGTGGGCTCGCAGCAGGATGCCGCGGCGGCGGCGCTGTGCTACCTGAACATCAGCTACAAGACGATCGACAAGATCCAGGCCACCCGCAAGGGCTATCCGGCCTCCGGGGTGCTGCGGGCTGGCGACATCATTACCGCGGTTGACGGGACGCCGGTGAGCTGCGATCACAGCGTCGTGACCATGATCCAGGACCGCAAGCCGGGCGCGCCGGTGACACTGACGATCGACCGCAACGGCGTCCCCAGGAACGTGACGCTGACGACCAAGGACGTTGGCGGGGTACCAGCCATCGGGGTCTACATCTACCCGCCGAGCTACCTGTTCCCGTTCCACATCAAGATCAACATTCCCGGTATCGGCGGCCCGAGCGCCGGAATGATGTTCGCCCTCGGCATCATCGACAAGCTGACGCGCGACGACCTGACCGGTGGCAAGTTCATCGCGGGGACCGGCGAGATCGAACCGACGGCCGGAGGCGGCGCGGTCGAGCCGATCGGCGGCATCCAGCAGAAAATGGCGGGCGCTCGCGCCGCGGGCGCGACGATCTTCCTGACCCCGGCTGCGAACTGCGTCAACACGGTCGGAGCCGTGCCGAGCGGCCTGCGGCTGGTGAAGGTCAGCACGCTGGCCGGCGCCGTGGCCGATCTGGAGGCGATCAACGCGGGCCGCCCCGTTCCGTCCTGCTGACCGGCGCGCCGCAGGGCCCGCGCTAGCGCGCCACGGTAGGTTGCCAGGCGCGGTGGATCAATATGCCGCGCATCCGGCCGCACAGGGATGACTAGCGGTGACCGGCACTGTTTACCTAATCGGATGCGGACGTAACGATACTGCCGCCTGCGCGGGCCGCCACGGCGGCGCGCGAGGGCGACTGAGGGCGTACGCTCGGATCTGACGGGACATCCAGGGCGCGGCCCGCGGGCCATGCGCATGCACGTCCGGTCCGGGCCGGTCCTCCAGAGCCTGGATCAGCTCAGGAGAACGTGCTGACGAGAAGGGAGCGGTACTGGTCGTGGCGCCTCGTGTGCTAGTTGACGCGACTGCGGTGCCCGCCGACCGTGGAGCCCTGGGCCGTTATGTGGATGGCCTGGTGGCTGCCCTCGATACGGCCGGCGCGGACCTGGCCGTCGCATGCCAGCGCGCGGACGAAGAGCGGTATGGCCGCCTTATCCCGAATGCCACGGTGGTCGCCGGGCCGCCAGCCATCGCCCACCGGCCCGCCAGGCTGGCCTGGGAGCAGAGCGGCCTGCCGCTGGTCGCGCAGCAGGTCGGCGCCGATGTGATCCACTCGCCGCACTACTCGATGCCGCTGCGGCCGGGCAAGCCGGTCGTCGTGACGGTGCACGACCTCACCTTCTACACCGAGCCTGACGCGCACAGCCCGGTGACCGCCGCCTTCTACAAGGCCGCCATCCGCACGTCCGCCCGGCAGGCCACGCGGCTGATCGTGCCGTCGAAGGCGACCAGGGACGAGCTGGTCAGGGTGCTCGCGGCCGATCCAACCAAGATCGACGTCGCTTACCACGGGGTGGACCACTCGCTGTTTCACCGCCCCGACGCCCACCAGTTGCGGCAGGTCTCGGACCGGCTCGGGCTGCACGGCCGCGGGTACGTCGCCTACCTCGGCACACTGGAGCCCCGCAAGAACGTGCCCGCCCTCATCGCCGGCTGGTCGGCGGCCGTGACCGACCTGGCCGACCCGCCTGCGCTCGTGCTAGCCGGAGGCAGCGGGTGGAGCGAGGAAGTGGACGAGGCGGTGGCCGCAGTGCCCGCGCACCTGCACCTGGTCAGGCCGGGCTACCTGCACTTCAATGACCTGCCTGGGTTCTTCGGCGGTGCGCTCGTGGTCGCGTTCCCTAGCACCGGCGAGGGCTTCGGGCTGCCCGCGCTGGAGGCGATGGCCTGCGGCGCGCCGGTACTCACCACCCACCGGACCGCGCTGCCCGAGGTCGGCGGTGACGCCGTCGCCTACACCGAGCCAGACGCGGAGAGCATCAGGGCCGCGCTTCGGGCCCTGCTTGAGGACCCGGCCAGGCGCACCGCGCTCGGCCAGGCGGGGCACACGCGGGCGACGGAATTTAGCTGGGCGGCGTCAGCTGAGGCGCACATGATCAGTTACGAACGCGCCGCAGGGCAAGCTGCCGGATAAGGGAACGAGCTCATGACCGGCGCGCCCGCGGCCGGTCAGATGCAGCCGCCCTCGCCGAAGTTGCGCAGCTCATCCACGACCTGCTTGACCTCCTGGGCGCGGTCGCGGGCACAGACCAGGAGGGCGTCAGGCGTGTCGACGACCACGACGTCCTGCAGACCGATCATCGCAACGACGCGATCTGCGGTCGACACGATCACCGCGTCCTTGACGTCTCTGGTGATCACCTTCTCCTGATCGCCGATCAGGAGGTTGCCGTGTTCATCCGTGGGCAGGGCCTCGCCGAGCGAGTGGAAGTCGCCGATATCGGTCCATGGCATGTCGGCCGGCACGGTGGCGACCTTGCCGGCCGCGGCCGCCCCCTCGAACACCCCGTAATCGACGGAGATCTTCTCCAGGTCGGGCCAGGCCTCGGCGAGGACGCTGTCGCGCTGCGGGGTGTCCCACGCCGCCGCGATCGCAGCGATGCCCGCGCTGAGCGCCGGCTTACACCGCTCCAGTTCGGTCAGGAACGCTTGCACTCGGAAGACGAAGATGCCCGCGTTCCACAGATACTGGCCGGACTGCACGTAGCCGGTCGCGACCTCCAGCGACGGCTTCTCCTTGAACTCCGCGACCAGCAGGGCTTCACCGGTCAGCTGGTCGCCGGTCTTCAGGTAGCCGAACCTGACATCCGGCCGCGCCGGCCGGATGCCGACGGTCGTCAGGTAACCCTGCTGGGCGGCGGCGACGGCCTGCATGATCACCGCGGCGAACCGGGGCTCGTCGCCGATCAGGTGGTCGGCGGAGAACGCGGCCATGACGGCCTCGGGGTCGCGCAGCGCGATGATGGCACTGGCCAGGCTGATCGCGGCGCAGGAGTCCCGCGGCGACGGCTCGACGAGGATGTTCTCCGCGGGCACCTGCGGCAGTTGGCGCGCGATCGCTGCCGCGTGCGCCGTACCGGTCACCACGTAGACATGAGCTGACTCGGACAGCCCCCCAAGCCGGTCCACCGTGGCCTGCAGCAGCGTGCGGTCGGTCCCGGTCAGCGGGTGCAGGAACTTGGGCTCGCTGGCTCTGGACAGCGGCCACAGCCGGGTGCCGCTGCCGCCTGCCAGAATCGTTGAGTACAGCATCAAGCAACTATGCCTCATGCCGGGTGGTCTTGGTGCCGCCGCATACGGTCTCGGCCGATTCGCGGCCCGGAAGGGTGAGGAGGTGGCGTGCGAACCGAGCGCCCGCAAGGCGGCCAGGTGGCGACGGACGGTCCGGCCAGGCAAGGCTCAGCCGGCCTTCCGGAGGACGCGGGCCCGCAAGAGCTGACCCGCGCGTGGCACCCCTCGTTCCCCCTAGATGCCCGCTCAATCTTGGGCGTGCACCGCCGCGGCCCGCAGGATCCGGCCTTCCGTACCGGCGCCGACGGGTCAATCTGGCGCACCTCTCTCACGCCCAGCGGGCCCGCCACCCTGCGGGTGGCGTGGGACCAGCCCGGGCCGGCGGCCAGCGCATCCGTGGTCGGGGCGCCCGTGGTGAGGGCCACCGCCTGGGGTCCGGGGGCAAGCTGGCTGCTTGAGCGGCTGCCCGACCTGCTCGGGGCGCGCGACGAGCCGGCGGCGTTCAGGCCCGAGCACCCGCGGCTGCGGGAGCTGGCCGCGCGGTTCCCCGGGCTGCGGCTCGGCCGCACCGATCGGGTGCTTGAGGCGCTGGTCCCTGCGGTCCTGGAACAGAAGGTGCCGGGATTGGAGGCGGTTCGGGCCTGGCGCCGCCTGCTGACCTGGTTCGGGACTCCCGCGCCGGGTCCGGCTCCGGCCGGCATGCGGGTGTTCCCGCCTCCGGCCACCTGGCGG
>JASHUE010000270.1:0-7731 GCA_030040195.1 Streptosporangiaceae bacterium
CGAGGATGTACTCGCGGTAGGCGGCCACGACTTCCTCGCGGCTGCCGTCCTGGCCGAGCCGGAACGGGTTGGCCAGCGGTGACGCTGCCAGATGCCAGCCGCCGCGGTGCATGGCCCGGCCCACGTAGACGACGTCGGCAAAAGCCGGGTCGTCCCTGTGACCCCTGAGATTCACGACAGTCGTGCGGCTCACTGTCTCATCGTGACGCACGCACGAAGACAAGGCATTGCGGTCGGCACCGCGGGCGAGTGCGTCATCGCCGGCCTCGGCCGGACTGGTGACGTCTCACGCTCGACGGATGACAGCGAGCCATGCCTGCGCCGCGGTGTCCATCAGCTCGCGCATGACCTCGAAGCTGTCGGCCGTGATCGACTCGATGGCCCAGCCGTCGCCGAAGGCGGCGCGCAGCTCTTCTTGACGAACGCGGCGAGGCCCGAAGTCGCCCGGCTGGCGGTCGCTGAAGCACACCAGGTAAAGGTGACCCCCCGGCCTGAGCGCGGCCGCCAGGCTCGCGACGTAGCGAGCGCGATCCTCGTCGGTGAAGACGTGGAACAGCCCGCTGTCGATCAGGGTGTCGAACTGCGATCCGAGGGCGCCCAGGTTCAGTGCGTCGCCGGCCTCGAAGCGCGCCTTCACGCCGCGCTGGGCGGCCTTTGCCCGAGCGAGCTCGATGGCGGTCGGGGAGAGGTCTATGCCTAGCGCATCCTCGGCGCCATGGCTGGCGGCCAGCAGGACCTGCTCTCCGGTGCCGCAGCCGGCATCGAGCACCCGGCCGTTCAGCTTGCCGTCCTCGGCCAGCCGGACGAACACCGGCTGTGGTCGGCCGATGTCCCACGGCGCGGGCACCGAACCGGTGTAGGCGCTGTCCCACGTCGGCGTGGTCATGAACCTCGCTCCTCAATCGGCCGGTCGTCACGGCGGTGATTGGCTGTGTCGTTGCGCTGGCTCGGGGTGTTCGGGGGAGAGCCCACCGTGGGTCTGAGGCCACGACGTTAGCGCGTCGGGCCGGTCGCTGTCTCGGCCTGGCCGGGGGCATCAGCGATCTTCGTATTCGCGGCGCGTCCTGATATACCGGAACTATGACCGGAGAAGACACAGCCGCGCGGATGCGCAGCGCGGCCACGGCGCTGCTTGGCGTGCTCGGCGATGAGCAGCGCGCCCTGGCCGCGCTCCCGTTCGGCGATGAGGCAGCCCGGCGATGGCTGGAGTACCGGCCGAATCCGAGGCCTGGCGCGTGCCTGGCCCTGATGAGCCCGGCCGGCCGTAAGGCCGCGCACCGCCTGCTGTCGACCGCCCTGAGTGATCGGGGTTATGCGCAGGCGATGATCATCCTGGCTCTTGAGGAAACTCTTGACCGGCTGGAGCAGGGCTACCTGGGCCGGCACAGCGACGACTACTGGGTCTGCGTGTTCGGCGAGCCGGCCGGCGACCAGGTCTGGTCGTGGCGCTTTGAGGGCCATCACCTGTCGGTCAGCGTGACAGTGGCCGGCGAGGAGGTCTCGCCCGCGCCCGTCTTCATGGGCGCCAACCCGGCTTGCGTCTCCTACGCCGGGCGGGCCGTGTCGCGGCCGCTTGCGCCGGAAGAAGACATCGCGCGGGAACTGCTCGACGCGCTCGGCCCATCCGGGCGGGCCGTCGCTGTGGTTGCCGACCAGGCTCCAGACGACATCCGTACCGGCGTCAGGCCCGACGCCGGACAGGCGCTGCAGCCGCTCGGAATCTCCGGCGCCAGGCTGGGCCCGACCTCAGCGGCCCTGCTCCGTCAGCTCGTGGCGGTGTACCTAGACCGGCTGCCTGCCGAGCTCGCCGCCAGGGAGGCAGACCGGATCGCCGCTGGCGAGCTGCACTTCGCGTGGGAAGGGCCGGTGCAGCGGGGTGCGCGGCACTACTACCGAGTGCAGGGTGACGACCTGCTCATCGAGTACGACAACACCGAGCAGGACGGCAACCACGCGCACACGGTGCTGCGCCGCCCGCGAGGCGATTTCGGCGCCGACGTGCTCGCCGCCCACTACCGCGAGGCGCACGTTACCGCGGGCTAGGCAACCCGTGTCGCCACCGGCCCGGCGGGCACGGGTGCTGCTCTGCGCGGAACCTGAGAGGGGCGCTCGCTAGCAAATCCTCTCGACTGCTATCAAAATCAGAGCACGTAGCGCTATGCCTGCTCTGGGTGCCCGTGGGCAGTAGCCGGGATCGATCGGACTGTGACAAAGGAGCCGCGAATGCGCCGGATCGGGATCGGACTGCTCGGAGTGTCGGTGGCTGTCGGGCTTGCCGCGACGTCGCTGGCGGCGGGTCCGGCGCTGGCCGGCGGAGGTCGGGCCGGCGATGCCGCCAATGTGGGGGCGAGCCGGGCGGGCGCATCGAACCGTATGGTGCTCGTTGCGCATGACGGCCTCGGCGTGACGCGTCTTGCGCCGGTCGCCGACAGCGGGCCAAGCGGACTGCCATCGAAGGCGACGCAGATCCGGGTTCTCGATGCCGTCCTGAAGCGCATCGCTGAACACCCCGCGCTGCAGGGGGACGACATAGGCCTGGGCGGATCTGACGTCGACGACTACAACCTCGGTGCCTTGTGGAAGCGCGGCATCGATGGCGCCGGGACCACCGTCGCGGTCATCGAGGGCTGGAACTATCCCCAGATCGGCCAGTGGATCGCGTCATTCGACCAGCAGTACGGCCTGCCGAACCCGGTGATCAAGACCATCTACCCAGCGGGCAAGCTACCTAAGAACTGCCCGCCCGGCATGGTCGCGCTCGGCAGTTACGGGTCATGTCAGGCGTGGCAGGGCGAGCTGGTGCTCGACGTCGCCTCCGTGCACATGGCCGCGCCCTATGCCAAGATCGTTATCTCGGCGACCCCCGCGGACACCGAGATCACCGACGACGCGGCGAGCCAGGTGGCGCCGCCGGAGATGATGAAGGCGGTCGAGTACATCGCCAGCCATCACCTGGCGAACGTGATCTCGATCAGCGACGGGACCGGCGAGTCGAGCTACAGCCATGGCCGGCCCGAGATCCTGGCCCAGGACCCAGGGGAACTGGCGGCCGCGGCCGCGGGCATACCGCTGCTGGTCGCGACCGGCGACTGCGGCGTCGTGCAGAACCTGCCCGCCGCGAACGGGCAGTGCGAGGACGTTACGCACTACCGGGACACCGCGACCTGGGATGACTCGCCGTGGGTCACCGCCGTTGGCGGAACGACCCCGAACCTCGGCCCGACCGGCAAGAGGCTCGGCTCTGACCCGCTCTGGAACCAGCAGCCGTTCTCCTCCGCGGCCGGGTTCTCTAAGGTGTTCCGCCGCCCTTCATACCAGAACGACGTCGCCCACATCACGGGCAGCGACTGGCGCTCGGTGCCGGACCTGGTGATGGACGCGCGCAACGGGACCTCCGAGGCGTCGCCGCTGCTCGCGGGCGTGCTCGCGCTGGCGACTCAGGTGAATCACGGGAACATCGGCCCGATCAATCCGGCGGTGTACTCGGTCCTCGGCCCGGCCGGCAAGCGCGACGGGATCGCCGACGTGATCCACGGGAACGACTCGTCGGTCCTGCCCAACGGCAAGGTGGTGCGGGGCTTTTCGGCGAAGAAGGGCTTCGACATAGCGAGCGGGTGGGGCACGATCAACGCCGCCCTGTTCGTGCCGAGCCTGGTTGCTGCCACGAGGTCCATGGGCGAAGAGAGCGCGGCCCGCCTCCAGGCGCTGCACGAGCTCATCAGGCTGGAGCACCAGATCCGGCTGTCGGCCGACCGAGTCAGTGCGGCTGGCTCGATACGGATGACCGCGTCCGGCTTCCTGCCTGAGCACCCCGTGAGGCTGTACATCGACAGCCGCCTTGTGGCCAAGCTCAAGGCCAACGGCGCCGGAACGGTGAGCTTCGTGATCGAGCCGAGCTCGCTGCATCTGGCGGCCGGGCCTCACGTGATCGAGCTAACGAGCATGCTGCTGGCGCAGCGACAGGGGTTCACGAGCACGTGACATGCTCGACGGGCAGAACAATTCGCCGGCCACAGTTACGACCCCACCGTGCCTGCGAGTTCGGTTAGCCGGCGTTCGAGGAAGCGCCGTTCGGGGCCGTCGTCGGTGAGTTGTCTCGCGTGCTGATAGGCGTCACGCGCCTCGTCGATTCGCCCCAGACGTCGCAAGAGTTCGGCCCTGGTTGAGTGCAGGTAGCGGAAGTCGTCCAGGCCGAGTTGGTCAACTATGCGCAGGCCCGCCTCGGGACCTTCGGTCTCGGCGACGGCGATGGCGCGGTTGAGCTCCACGACGGGCGAGCCGGTCAGGTGGCGGAGCTGGCCGTAGAGTGCCGCGATCTGCGCCCAGTCGCACGGCATCTCGGCATGCAACGAGGCGATCGCGGCCTGCAGCACATACGGCCCGCGGCCATTCAGGGCCAGGGCCCGGTCGAGCTCGGCGCGGCCATCGGCAATCTGCTCAGCGTCCCACTGGGACACGTCCTGATCGCCGAGCAACACGAGCTCGCCGTCGCTAAACCTCGCTTCGCGTCGGGAATCGTGCAGGAGCATCAACGCCAGGAGCCCGTGAACTTCGGCGTCGTCTGGAAGCAGTGCGGCGAGCGCGCGCCCCAACCAGATCGCCTCCGCCGCGAGCTCGTCGCGGCCGCCATAGCCCTCGTTGTAGATCAGGTAGACGACAGCGAGAACGGCGTCGAGACGCTCGCGCAGTTGGTGAACCGGCGGCACGCGAAACGGGATCCCCGCTGCCTTGATTTTTCGCTTGGCCCGTACAAGCCGCTGGGCCATCGTCCGCTCCGGTACCAGGAAGGCACGGGCGATCTCGTCCGTGGTGAACCCGCCCAGAGCCCGCAGCGTGAGCGCGACCTGCGCCTCGACTGCGAGCGCCGGGTGACAGCAGGTGAAGATGAGCTCCAGGCGCTCGTCGGGAAACGTCGTCGTGTTCATGGGCACCTCGGCACGATCGCCGGCGACGAGCAGGCCGAACTTGGCCGTGAGGGCCCGATCGCGGCGGATGCGATCCGTCGCGTGATTCCGGGCCGTCGTCATCAGCCAGGCCCGCGGGTAGCGGGGGACGCCGTCGCGTCGCCACCGGTCGGCGGCGGTGGCGAACGCCTCCTGTGCGGCTTCCTCGGCGAGGTCAAAGTCGCCGAGGAAGCCGATCAGGGCGGCCAGCAGACGGCCCCACTCCTCGCGGAAGACCTGATCGAGCGGCGCTACCAATACACCTCCGAGGGGCGGATCTCGACCGCGCCGCCATAGCGTGCGGCCGGGACACGAGAGGCCACCTCGATGGCCGCGTCGAGGTCGTCGGCCTCGAGGATGAAGAAACCGCCGACGGCCTCCTTCATCCCGACGAACGGGCCGTCGGTCGTCAGGGTCTTGCCGCCCTCGACCCGCACGGTAGTTGCGTTCTCGGGCAGGCCCATCGGCAGCCCGGGCGTGACGCCTTCCGTCTGATTGATCCCCTGGTAGTCGGCGTAGACCTGCTTCTGCTCCTCCTCGGACAGCGCAGCCTGCCGCTCAAGGGCGGCACCCTGATAGATCAGCATGATGTATTTCATCGCGTCCTCCTCGTTACTAGCAGATGGTCACGCAGTGAGACGAACGGCGAGCCGGGAAATCGACAGCTCGGCTCCGGAAATCTTGAGCTCCCCGTGCTTGGCCCTGTCCAGACGCCGTCCTTCCTCGTGCCGGGGCCGATTCGGCAGACGCGGCTGGCATGTATCCAGATCTGGATGAGGATGTCCCGGTTCCCTCTGCCGTACTCTTTCGCGGGTGGAGACCAAGCTGACGATCGTCGTGCGCGCGGACCTGGGCATGGGGCGTGGCAAGATCGCCGCGCAGGCCTCCCATGCGGCCGTCACTGCGGCGCTGGCATCGATCGGCAGTGCCGAGTTCCGAGCGTGGCTAGGCGACGGCCAGCCCAAGGTCGTGCTGCGTGCAAGCAGCCAGGAGCAGCTGGAATCGCTCTCGGAGCAGGCGAGCGCGGCCGGCCTGCCCGTCCAGGTGATCCACGACGCGGGGCGGACGCAGGTCACCGAGGGCACGCCGACGTGCTGCGCCATCGGACCGGCCGAAGCCAGCCGCATCGATGCCATCACGGGCCAGTTGCCGCTGCTGTGAGCCATCGCTGCTGTCCGCAGCCGCGCTGCTGTCCCGAGCCGCGCTGCTGTCCCGGGCCCCGCTATTGCTCGTCGGGGTGGTAGGGCCGTACCTCGATCATTCCGAACCGGGCGACCGGGTGGCGGGACGCGATCTGAATCGCCTCTGCCATATCCTCGCAGTCGATTAGATCGAAGCCTGCGATCCACTCCTTGGTCTCGGCGTAGGGGCCGTCGACGAGCATGGTCTCGCCCTTACGCCTGCGCACGGTGACGGCGTCCGCCGGCGGAGCGAGCTGCGCCCCAAGCAGCCTGCGCGTGCCCGTCTCCGCCAGCCACGTCTCGATGTCGGAGCCTTCGTCCTGCGGCTCGTCGCTGTCCGCATTTGCTGCGTCCCATGATCCCTCGCCGCAGACCAGCAGTAGAAACCTCATGTTCACTCCTCGATCGAATATCTATCGTGGGTTCGCTCCAGCCAGCCGACGAACCGCAGTCGTCCGGCTGGACACTTTTCCATCGAGTTTTGCCGGGCGCCGCCCGGAATCCTTGCGCTCAGGGGGTCGCCGCAGCTCAGAGCGCAGCGACGGCCTCGATCTCCACCCGGAATTCAGGATTCACCAGCCCGCCCACCTGGACCAGGGAACTAGCCGGTGGCCGGTCAAGCCGAACGAACTCGTCGCGCACCTCGCGGAACGCTTGCAGGTCGGCCATATCGGTGAGGAAGACGGTCAGCTTCACGACCTGCTCCATCGTTGCGCCCACGGCAGCTAGCGCCGCCGTCAGGTTCCGGAACACCTGGCGGAGTTGAGCCCGCGGGTCACCCTCCCCGACCAGTCGTCCTTGTTCGTCGAGCGGGACCTGCCCGGAGATGACGAGCGTGGGCCCGTCGAAGGCGACGGCGTGACTGTACCCGTTGGCGGGCGGCATCCCGGCGGGCCGGAGATAGTGGTCCATTGCGCCCTTCTCCCTGTGGCTTCCGGAACCGACCATAGCGCCAGAGCCAGGGCTTAGCTGTGAACAGCCCGTAGGCACGGGACGCGCGCGGTTAGTAGTGTTCTGTCAGGTTCGCGCACGTTATTCCGACGAGGTCCAGGAGACCAGGTGGCTGCTCCCGATGCCAAGCTGGACCTTGCCGAGCGCGAGCGACTCCGGCAGGAACAGCCTGGTTCTGACCTCGACCGGCGCCTGGCGAGGCTCCCCGACGGCCATCCATCGTCCTCCGGCTACGAGGACGTAGCGGCGCCACGCGGCATTGGCGACGAGACCCGCGAGCCCGAGCGCATCAAGCCCTTAACCGACGCCGAGTACGCAGAACACTTAGCGGAGGTAGAAACCAAGTTAGACGAAGCCCGCGCCACCGGCCTGACGACCTATATTCAATACACCATCGATCCAGAACGTGAGTTCTGGTCGGATGAGCGAGAGAAGCTTCATGATGAGATCGTCGATCAGATGTACGAGAGTTCGTCAAGCGTGCCTTGCGAGCACCGCGCAATTCTAGCCGGAGGGCTAGCGGGAGCAGGAAAGTCGACAGTACTAGAAAAGCATATGGGTCTGGATCGGTCTCAGTACCTGGTGCTCAATCCTGACCACGTCAAAGAAGAGCTCGCACGGCGAGGGTTGATTCCCTCTATCGATGGCTTATCCCC
>JASHUE010000271.1:0-4217 GCA_030040195.1 Streptosporangiaceae bacterium
GATCCGGGGGCCGAGGCCGCCCAGGCGGCGGAAGTGATCGAGGCCGCGGAGGTGATCGAGGCGGCCGAGGCGGCCGAGGTGATCGAGGCGGCCGAGGCGACCCAGGCGGCTGAGGCAGCCGAAGCCGCCAAGATGGTTAAGGCGGCTGAGGCAGCCGCGCAACGGGCGGTGAGACTGCGGGTTGGCAGGCGGACGAAGCAACTCAGGGACGACGGAGCCCTAGCGCGCCTGCTGGGCGAACTGGTCCGCGGCAACTTCGTGCCTCTTCCGCCGGCCATCCTCGGCCTGGCGGCGACCGCGACGCTAACCTATCTTGGGCTGCGCAGCCTGCCCGCCCTCCTGATCTTGACCCCGCCGCTGATCATGCTGCTGGCTGCGCCTGGCTCGAGCAACCCGCACACCGGACGGCTCGACTGGCTCGTCCCGGCGGTGCTGGTTGGCTGGCAGATCCTTTACCTCGGCGCGATCGGGGTCGCGCGGGCCGTGCCGGGGCCAGCCACGTTCACGCTCTGCGCTGTCCTGCTGCTCCGCTACACCGACCTGGCGTTCCCTGGTCGGCCGGTCGCGATGATCGAGCCGAAAGAGCCAGGGGATCCGCCCACGGAGCGCGGCACCATGCTGGGGTGGGAAGGCCGGATGCTCCTGATGGGCGCGGGCGTGGCGGTCGGCATCGGAATGTACGCCTACCTGGCCATGGCCGCGTATCTTGGGATGCTCATCTGTGCGAAAATCCTGACAAGCTGCCTCGGCATACAGCAGGGAGACGGGTAGTTGATCGGACTTGTTCTGGCCGCGGGGGCCGGGCGCCGCCTCCGCCCTGATACCGATCACCTGCCCAAGACGCTGCTGCCGGTTGACGGGGATTGCACAATTCTGGACATCGGCCTGCGGAACCTGGCTGCGGCCGGGCTGACTGACATTGTGGTCGTGGTCGGCTACGCGGCTGCGGTCGTCGCGGACCGGGTGCCTGACCTGCAGCGTCGCTACGACGTGTCGCTTGACCTGGTTTACAACGACCGGGCCGAGGAGTGGAACAACGCCTATTCTCTTTGGCTGGCACGGGAGTACTTCAGCTCCGGCGTGCTGATGGTCAACGGCGATACGGTCCATCCGGCCAGCGTGGAGCACGCCCTGCTCGGGGCCAGGAAGCCCGGCCTGGCGGCCGATCTGATTCTGGCCATCGACACCGTCAAGAAGCTCGCGGACGAGGAGATGAAGGTCGTGATCGACGACCGCGGGCTGCTCACCAAGATCACCAAGCACATGGATCCAGCCGACGCGCACGGCGAGTACATCGGGGCGGCGCTGATCGAGCCGCGCGCCGCGATCGCGCTGGCCGACGCACTCGAAGCCACCTGGCGCCGGGATCCAGGGCTGTACTACGAAGACGGGTTCCAGGAGCTGGCGGACCGTGGCGGCGCCATTGTCGTCGAGCCGGTCGGCGAGGTCGACTGGGTCGAGGTTGACGACCATCGCGACTTGCTGCGGGCCAGGGAGATCGCCGGCCGCTGCTAGTCTCGCCGCAGGCCGGCCCGCAGGTCGCGGGCGAACGGATCGGCCCGTACTGGCTGATCCGAGGCACGCCGGTCCCGTCGTCAGGGAGTGCTATGCCGCTGCTAGCTCGAATGCTGGCCGCCCCGCTGTTCATCGAGGTCCGGCGGGGAGCGGTGGCCGACCTCGGCGGGTTGCTGGCGGACCAGCGCATCGCCAGGGAAGGCAGAATCGCGGTTGTCGTCGGGCCAGGCCAGGGTGAGAGCGTCTGCGCGGATCTGGCGATCGAGGCGGCCCAGGTCTTCCGGGCCACCGAGGGCACCTACGAGGCCGCAGTGAGCCTGGGGCAGCAACTGCGGGCGGGCACGTTCGAAGCGGTCGCGGGCATCGGCGGTGGCCGTACGATCGACGTCACCAAGTTCGCCGCGCACATGGCCGGCATCCCGATGGTCGCGGTGGCCACCAGCCTGGCCCACGATGGCATCTGCTCTCCGATGAGCACCCTGCAGCACGAATCCGGCCCCGGCTCCTACGGGGTCGTGATGCCGGTAGGCGTGCTGGTCGACCTGGACCGGGTCAGGGAAGCGCCCGCCGCGCTGTCGACCGCCGGCATCGGTGACGTGGTCAGCAACATCTCCGCCGTGGCCGACTGGGAACTGGCCGTGGCTGATGTCGGCGAGCACATGGACGGCCTGGCGGCGGCCATGTCCCGCTCTGCGGCCCAGGCCGTCCTTCACCAGCCAGGGTCCGCCCGGTCGGATGAGTTCCTGACCGTCCTCGCGGAGTCTCTAATCCTCTCGGGCATAGCGATGGCAGTGGCCGGCTCGAGCCGGCCGGCCAGCGGCGGCGACCACGAGATCTTCCACGCCATTAACAAGCTCTATCCCGGCACCAGCAGCCACGGCGAGCTCGCGGGCGTGGGCGCCCTGTTTTGCACGTTCCTTCGCGGTGACCTTGAGCAGGCGGCGCTGATCTCGGCCTGCCTGGCCCGGCACGGCCTGCCGAGGACTCCGGCAGACGTCGGCCTGTCGGACGCCGAGTTCGTCAAGGCCGTGGCATTCGCGCCGGAGACCCGGCCGGGACGGTATACCGTGCTGGAGCGGCTCGCCCTGTCCGAGGACGAGATCGCCGGCCGGGTCGACGAGTACGTCAGCACCTACTTCGGTGCGGGCCCCTAACCAGGCGCGCGCTGCGGTAAGCGGCAGCTACATGCCGGAGCTGTTCAGCCGCCAGCCGAGCCAGTCGGCGTTGTGAATCTGGGGCAGACCGAACTCCTTGATCAAGAACTGGCCCAGCTGGCTGGCAAGCGGGCAGTCGGCCATGATCGCGGCGGGCTTCCATGCGGCCATCTGAGCCTCGATCTGTCCCCGCGTGGGCTCCGGCGGCATGAACTGCGGTCTCGTGTTCGTGTACAGGGCGTTGAGGTAGGTCGTCAGCTCAGTCTCACCGGCCCGGCCCGACCGCGAACCGTGACCGGCGATGCTGACGTCGATGAAGTCGCCGCCGATCATCTTCGCGGGCACGCCCCGGTCGGCATACCAGCGCAGAGGTGTCGTAAGGCCGCCGTTGGGCACAGGCACGATGAGGACCGTCGCGTCAGACGGCAGGTGAAGCGCGTCGAACGTCGTCGAGTAGCCAGGCGGAACCGTCGCCACCGAGACCACGTTGTAGGGCGTCGGGACGAGCGGGAACAGCGCGATGAACGCGATGCCGTAGCAGACGATGAACGGGTTGCGCAGGATCGTGTCCATCTGGACCTTGCCGCTGGCCTGCCAGCGCTTCACCGCCGCGTCGAGCGCGAAGGCGAGCACGGCAGCCGCCGCTCCGTCGGCGAGGATGCTGAGCCGGTCCGGCAGGACCGACTTCAGGACCGGCAGGTCTTGCAGCCAGTACCAGGGCAGGAGCTTGCCGGGATAGGGGCCGATCGCCTGGCCGCCCAGCGACAGCAGCTCAAGCAGCAGGAAGGTCAGGAACGCGACCCGGATGTACAGGTTGCGCCAGAAGTAGATGCCCGACGCCAGCAGCACGATGATCAGCGGGATACCCAGGTAGGCGAGGTATTCCGGCGACGGCTGAGGGTAGTTGTTCGCGATAGTCGCGGACGCGGCTGTATGCATCAGCACTCGGCTGGACGGCACCACCCACACATACGGGATCGTGTACAGGTGCGTGGGGTGCCCGTTCTGCCACACCACGTTGTACGCGCCGCCGTTGGCCAGCTTGACGCCGTGGAACTGGGCCCACAGGCCCTTGGCGCACAGGATGAGCGCCACGACGACCGCCGACCCCAGACCGATGAGCTTGCGCCGGGCGTCGGCCAGCAGGCTCTTGGGCCGGCAGGCGATCAGCACGATCAGGAGGACTCCACCCGCGATGCAGGTATCGATCAGGGCTTCCTCGCCGATAAACAACTGGGCCGAGGCCAGCACTCCCAGCCAGATTCCGCTGCGGATGGCGCTGCCCCGGCCGGTCACGATCCGCAGCAGGGCGTCGATCATCAGCGGCGGCACTATCGCGAGGACGAGATGGTAATGGCCGATCCCGGACCCGATCATGGCCGGGGAGAATCCGTACAGCCCTCCGCCGAGGAATGCCGGGAGGACGGGGGCGCCCCACCGGCGTAGCACGAAGTACATGCTGGCCGCCGACCCGGCAAGGCCGATGAAAAGCAGAAGATTCAGGCTTACCTGAGGACCCGCGAGCAACGTCACCGGGGTCATGATCAC
>JASHUE010000272.1:0-2608 GCA_030040195.1 Streptosporangiaceae bacterium
TCAGCGGCCTGCCTAGCGCACCAGCTCCTCCCACCTCCGGCCGCTGCGCACGCTCTCGGGCCGCTCGGCGGTGATGTCAGAGCCCGGCCGCGAGAACTCGTCCCGCACCTTCACCAGCACCCACCGCCGCTCGCCAGTGCGGGTCAGGGCGAAACCGCCTTCTAGTTTCCGCCCGTGCAGCGCCACCGACATGTGGCCTGGCTCGTCTCGGAGGATCTCGGCGCCGCCCTCGTCCCAGATGATCACCGCACCGGTGCCGCGCACCGAGCCCTCGTGCACGCCCTCGAAGTCGCCCGCGGACAACTCGTGGTCCTCGACCGGCACCGCCAGCCGACGGACGGAGGAGTCCATGGACGGGCCCTTGGGCACCGCCCACGACCGCAGCACCCCTCCGACCTGAATGCGAAGGTCATAGTGCAAGCGCGTCGCATCATGCAACTGCACGACGAACCGGGACTGTGTCACGACGAGACGCTACCGCTGGGCGCCCAGGCCGGTGAGTCCCGACACGTAAGCTGGAGCCGCCGAAATACCCCGCTTGCGGCATGCGCGGCGGTAAGACAGTTCAGTGGCTGCTGATGACGTCCCAGCTGCGGCTGAACCCGTCGCCAGCGCGACGTCAACGACCGAAACTCTCTCTCAGCTGGTCGCCCGCATCCTCGATCAGTTGTCGCTGAGCGCCTGGCTTCCATCGGGAGCCCTGGTCCTCCTTCTAGACTTCATTGTTCAACTCGGGCAAATTCTGGACACCAGGCGCGTACAGCCGGCCGAGGCAATCGGAATGGCGCTATCCCGGATGACCGGGATTGGCATCGGTGGCGCCATCTTGCTGGTCATCGCGGTTGTCGTGCTTACCATGCTGACGCAGGCCTTCTCCTTCGAGGCGATCAGGGCGCTGGAAGGCTACTGGAGCGCGGCGAGACCAGTCGAGATGGTCGCGCGGCTCCGGGCGAGATGGCATCGCGGACGGCAGGAACGACTATCGCGCCGTCGCCGGCAGCTGACCGAGGATTCGTGGCATGCAGCAAAGGCGAAGATCATCAAGATTGAGGACGAGCGGCACAGGAATGGGCAGCGACCCGAGATGACACCGGTGATGATTGCGCACTTGGAAGCTCGCATTTTGAGGAAGATTCCCACTGGACGTCTGACACCAAGCCAGCTCAAACGCATACGCAGCTACGACTGGCAGCGCCATGCGCCTGCTGAATTGCTTCGGCTGAGAGTCAATATTGACCGGAGGCTGCGGGACTTCCCCCGCTCCGACCGGACTCTTCCTACTAAGCTCGGCAACATTCTTCGCGCTCATGAGGATCAGGTCGGTGACGACCCAGAGTCCTTCATTCAACTCGTCTTCGACAAGCTGCCGCCATCGCTCCAGGAAGACCATGACCAGCAGCGAACCCGTCTCGATCTGTACTGTTCGATGGTGTTCGTACTGGCGCTCAGCGGGCTGATCGGAGTCGCACGTCTCGCGCCGCAGCACTGGCCTTACGCTGTCGGAGCGTCTGGATTTGCAGCGATTGGCATGTGGCTGATGTACCGGGCGGCTCTCGCCACCGCGCGGGCGTACGGGCAACTACTCGTTACGATCGCCGATGTGGCGGCAACTTGACCATCTGGTAATCCGGATGCAGCGAACACGGGTCAGGTTGCGGAGCTGGCGGCGCCTCGATCTCATAGCGACAGCCGCGTTTGCCGCAACGCCAGGTCACATCGCGCCGTTCCGAAGTCGGAACCCGACGGTCGTTCACGTCACAAGCATCTGCCGAAGGATGGCAGATGTCGACAGCACTCTCTTCGGGAGCAGCGCAGTCGAGAGCGGCCAGCAGCGAATGCCGCTGCGCAGCACCCACAGAATCGCGTGGCCTTGATGCCGCCCGAAAACGGATGGGCAGCCTGGCCGGTGCATGTCTATGATCCCCTTTCGTGATCTATCAGGACCCGCTGGCCTATCTGCTGGGCCTCGAGGGCATCGCGCTGCTGGACGCCTGGGCCGGAGACCACGACCGCGCATTCACTGAGGCCCGCCTGGCCGAGATCAGACGGCTGCTGGAGGACGAGAAACTGCGCGGCCGCGGCGTGCTCGTTGAGCAGGTCAGCGCCCCCCTTGTCTACCAGCAGCTGTCGGCCGGCTATGACGCGGATGCTGGCGGCGGGCTGTTTGCTACCGATGAGCCGATCGTGGCGGAGTACTTGAGCGGCCGGAAGCCCGGCGTGGCGCTGGACGCCGCATGCGGGACCGGGCGGTTCGCCGAGTTCCTCTCCACGCGCGGGCATCGGGTCATCGGTGTGGACAGCTCACCGGGCATGCTCGCCTATGCGCAGCGGCGTGTCCCAGACGGCGAGTTCCGCCTTGGGGAGCTTGACCGGCTACCCCTGCCCGATGACTCGGTGGATGTCATCGTCTGCGCGCTGGCTCTCGAACACGTTCCCCGCCTCGATCCGGTACTTGCCGAGTTCGCCCGCGTGCTGCGCCCCGGCGGAGACCTGGTCATCTCCGACGTACACCACGAAGTCATCACCCGGGGTTCGGTAATGACAGTGCGCGGGCCGGCGGGCGAACGGTGGATCGCGCCCACTTACCGGCATCGGCTTGGCGATTACT
>JASHUE010000273.1:0-13549 GCA_030040195.1 Streptosporangiaceae bacterium
GGCCACGGTTCGCGGTCCAGGTGTGCGCCACCGCCCTCGGCGGTTACCTGCTGCTGATGGCCGTCGACGTGCTGTATTACTACGGCGTGGCCCGGGTCGCGGGCCAGTTCATCGAGAGTGCATTCACGGGCGGGCTGCTACTGATCGGGATCTCTTTGCCCCTCTTCGGCGCGGCGTCCTGGCTGTACGTCCGCTGGCGAGGCCGCTAGCGGGTGGCCGCGGCTGACGGCGCCCGCTTGCTGGCCGGCTGCGCCGCTCATCAGGCAGGCCCGCCGCGCCATGTAAGCGAGGAACGCCAGGCCCGCGATCAGGTAGCAGTTCGCGACGGCGGTGAGCAGCCAGTGAAAGCCGTATTCGCTCGGCCCGCCGTCGCGCGGCGTGAACCACATCGGCGCGGCCACGAAGAGCACATACGCGCACAGCGCCGCGATCCTGCTCCGCTTGCCGCCGAGGACCAGGATCACGAGCGCGGGCAAGATCCACACCCAGTGGTGGGTCCAGGAGATCGGTGAGACCAGCAGGCCGGTCGTGCCGGTGACCGTGGCCGCGCCGAGCCAGTCCTCGTGCCTGACCAGGACGGCGGCTATCGCCAGGCCAGCGATGCCGAAGACCACCGGGATGACCAGATACCAGCGTCCGATTGTCGCGCCCGCGCCCGCCACCCGCAGGACCAGGGCATACGGGGATTGGTTGCTGATGTACGGGGCGCCGACCCGCTTGGTGTCGTCGAACAAGTGGTGCCAGTAGAGCCCGGAGCCCTCCGGCGCGACCAGGTATCCGATGAGCCCGCAGGCCAGGAACGTCGCGGTGGCGATCGCCGCGTCCTTCCACCGCCGGGCGATCAGGAAGAACGGGATGAAGATCAGCGGGGTGAGCTTCACGGCGGCGGCCAGGCCGACGCCGATGCCAGCCGGGCGGCCCCGCGCGGCCCGCCAGACGTCGATGAGGATCATCGCCAGCAGGATGAAGTTGATCTGGCCCAGGTAGAGCGTGTGATACATCGGCTCGAGCGTGATCGCGCCCGCCACCATCGCGGCTATCACCGTCCGGGATGGCCGGTACCCCGCGAGGTTCAGGGTAGTCACGCTGGCGGCGGCCAAGGCGCCCAGCGAGACCAGCTGCCAGCCGACCTGGCCGACGACCGCGGGGATGGCGGCAATGGGGATGAACACGATCGCCGCGAACGGCGGGTAGGTGAACCACTCCCGGTCGTGGCCCTGGACATAACGCGTGAGGTAGAGCCGCAAGCCATGCGTTACCTCCTGGCCACCCCAGCGGTAGACACTGAAGTCCAGCGGCTTATAGGCGATGGAGAACGCGACGACCAGGACGACCACGACTCCCAGCCCGATCCACGCGGCCCTGACGGCCCACGGGCGCGTGATGTCGAGCTCTTTCAGGCCGGTCCCGACGGCTGGGCCGGGCGGCGCGCCCGGCGGTCGCGTCACGCCTGGAGTGGGAGCCGTCACAGGTCCACGCTATTTCTTCCGGTTCTACCGGCGGCCCGCGGTCTCGCCATGTCCCGGGCTCGGGGACCGGAGTTCCTGGCTGGGGCCCGCAAAGCCTGCGCCATCGAGCCTGGCGCGGCCAGTCATGATCACGGCATATCTTAACTTATGACCTACTTCAGCGCGGCGGACATCCGCGGACCTGCCTGGCGCCGCTTCGTGGCCCTCGGCGACAGCCTGACCGCGGGCCGCGGCGACGTCGGGCCCGACGGCCGCCACATCGGCTGGGCCCGGAGGCTAGCCGACATGCTCTCCGATCGGTGCCCGGCGCGCTGCGAGCTGACGAACCTGGCCGTGGACGGCGCGGATGTTGCCACCGTGCTCGACAGCCAGTTGCCGCGGGTCGTCGCGCTTCAGCCTGATCTGATCAGCCTCACCGTGGGCATGAACGATGTCCGCTTGCGCGAGTTCGACCCGAGCGCGTTCACGGCAGGCCTGGGCAGGCTGCTGGCAGCGCTGGCGGCCACCGGCGCGACGGTCCTGACGTGCACGCTGCCGGATGTTTCCGCAGTGGTCGAGCTTCCGGCCGAGTTTGTGGTCATCGCGCAGCAGCGGCTTCGCCAGGCCAGCGACATCATCAGGAACCAGTCGGTCAGGTACCGGGTCCTGTGCCTGGACACGTGGGCGATGCCGGACGCGGCTACCGACCCGGCGCTGTTCACCGCGGACCGGCTGCACCCGAATGCCAGCGGTCACCGCAAGCTCGCTGCCGCCTTCGCCGAGTTGCTGTTCGGCGAGGGAGAGACGAGGGGCCGCCTGGCGCCATTGCCGGCCGCCGACTAAGGCCCAGCCGGCCGCAGGCGGTCCCGGTGCCGGGAATTCCAGCCCCGGCCGGCCGCGTTGTGCACAGCGGTGACGAAGCCCTGGACGGACGGATCCGGGCCTGGTGGCCGCTAAGGCCGCGCTGCGAGACTGGCCGTCCAGCGGGCGCCGGGACCCGCTAGCATCCGGCAGGTCCGAGTTCTACCGGGAAGACGTCGAGGTGGGTTTCGCGTGCTCAGCACTCCTGGCCAAGGCAGCGCCGACAGCCAGATCCCGTCCGTTAACGGCCAGGCCGATGGCGGCAAGCTCCGGCTGATGGCCGTCCACGCTCATCCCGATGATGAGTCGAGCAAGGGCGCGGCCACCATGGCCCGCTACGTTCGAGAGGGCGTTGAGGTTCTGGTCTGTACGCTGACCGGCGGCGAGCGGGGCGACATCCTCAACAAGAAGATGGAGCGACCTCACATCCGCGCGAACCTGCCGGCCGTCCGGCGGGCCGAAATGGAGAAGGCGCGCCTGATCCTCGGCGTGCAGCAACGCTTCCTTGGCTTCACGGATTCGGGCCTGCCCGAGGGCGATCCCCTGCCGCCGCTGCCCGAGGGCTGCTTTGCCGTGCAGCCGCTTGAGGTCGCGGCGCGCCCGCTCGTAGCCGCCATCAGGGAGTTCCGGCCCCACGTCATGCTCACCTACGACGAGAACGGTGGCTACCCTCACCCCGACCACATCAAGTGCCATGAGGTGTCGGTCGAGGCTTTCGAGGCGGCCGGGGACCCTGACCGCTACGAGGGCTGCGGTGACCCGTGGCAGCCGCTGAAGCTCTATTACTTCCTCACCTTCCACCTGGATCGCTTCAGGGCTCTGCACGAGGCCTTGGTCGGGGCGGGACAGGAGTCCCCTTACGCGGAGTGGCTCGCCGAATGGGCGAAGGAAGACGCGGACGCCGCGCGCAAGGGCAAGCGGCCGTATGAAATCACCACGAGGGTGGAGTGCGCGGATTACTTCGAGATCCGCAACCAGGCCCTGATCGCGCACGCGACTCAGGTGGACCCCGAAGGCGACTGGTTCAGCTGCCCGGTGGAGGTCCAGCGCGCGGCCTGGCCGACCGAGGATTACCATCGAGCCAGGTCACTTGTCGATACGGGCTTGCCAGAGGACGACCTCTTCGCAGGTATCCGGGAGAGAGCATGTCTGTAGCAGTCCTGGCCGCGGCGTCGTCGACGTCTACTAGCGCGTGGGACCAGCCGGGAACCCTCGGCTTCCTCGTCGTGTTCGGCATGGCCGTCATCCTGTACTTCGTGTTCCGCTCGATGTCGCGACACCTGCGGAAGGTGAACGAGGCAGCGCAAGCAGAGGCCGAGACCGCCGAGAAGGCGGACGGCACCATCACCTTGGCCGATGGCAGTGTTACGACGTCACCATCGGGGAACGAGGCGTCTCCCCGGCACTGACGCCTCCGGGCGAGAGCCATCCTGGTCCGGGTTTGCCTGACCCCGACGCGGTGCCCGGAGCCGGCAGGCCGGCCGCGGTCCGGGCTAACCGGCCGGCGATAACGCCAATCGCCCCCGCGTTTCGCGGCGTGTCGGAGCGGCCGGTGAGATAAATTCCTGCCCAGATGGTCCCGGCAATTGCAGGAGCGCGGGTCGTGCTGGCGATCCATGGTTTGTGGGCTGACGGCTGGCTCGCCCTGTGGGCGGAAGACTCTGAGCTTCCGGCCGCGCCGCGGTCGGCGCGCCCGTCGCGAGCGCCGCGCAACCATCCCTTTGCCGCCGACGCAGACCTGCTGGCCGATGTGCTCGGCGAATTCGGCGAAGGGGTCGGTGACCTCGTCAGGAAGGCCACCGAGGACGAGCTGACGCTGTGGCTGCCCGGGGGACCGGGAGCCCCTGCCGCCTCTCCCGACCTGATCTGCGGCGATCCCGGTCGCCGATTGGCAGGCATGCCAGGCAGGCGCGACGCCGCCGGGGCCGATTCCGCGCTGGGTACCTGGCGGATCCGCGCGTTGTGCTTCGAGCCGGCCGCGGCCCTCGCGTTGCTCGCCGCCATCGGCGAGCCGGGCGCAAGGTCGGGCCGCGGCGTGGCCGGCGGAAGCGTGCTCTATCTGGCCGCGGTGTCGGCCCTCTCGTCCGACCTCGCTGCCCGCGGCCGGGTGCTTCCTGGCCTGACCGAGACGGGCGACGGTGACTACGCCGCGTGCTGGCGCCCGGTGCTGGCCGGCGCGGACGCGCTGAGGGCGCGCGAGCTGACCGTGGGTATGCCCCCGCTGTGCCGGGCCACAAGCGCCGCCGGGGAGCCGTCAGCGGCAATCTTCGCCGGCGCCCTCGACCTGCTCACCGATGCGGCCGTGCGCGCCCGGCTGAGTACCCAGCCCGGCTTCGCGCTCCTGCCGGCCGGCCGGGCGGGCCGGGCGCAGCCCCTTGTGGACCGCTGGCTGACCGGCCTCACCGGCGAAAGCGCCCGCCTCGGCGTCTCCGGTTCCGAGGGCATCGCGGCGGCCCAGCTCGCCTTCGCGCTGTGGAGCTGGCAGGACCAGGCGCAGCTGCCGCCGGGACCGGTGCGGACCTGCTTCCGGCTGACGGAGCCGCCCGCCGGGCCGAACGACGCCGAGCAAGAGCAAGAGCCTGAGGCGGGACCAGCGGCCGCGGCCGAGGATGGCGGGGCGGCCCCCTGGCGGGTGGAGTTCGCCCTGCAGTCGACCGACGACCCGAGCCTGCTGCTGCCGGCGGCCGACATCTGGTCAGGCGAGGCGAGCGACGGCTGGGCCGCGGTCGGCATCAGTTATCCGGAGGAAGACCTGCTGGCCGGGCTCGGCCGGGCATCGCGCATGTTCCCCGAGCTGGACCGGGAGCTCGAGACCACGGCCCCGGAGGGCGTCGAGCTTGACACTCGCGGCGCGCTGCGGTTTCTGAAGGAGACCGGGCCGTTGCTGGCCGGGGCCGGGTTCGGGGTGCTGCTCCCCGACTGGGTGCGCAAGTCCAGGCTCGGGCTGAAGCTCACCACCAGGTCCAGGACGGCGGGGGTGGCCGCATCCTCGGCCGCCGCGCCGAAGTTCGGCCTGGCCGACCTGGTCGATTTCCGGTACCAGCTGGCTGTCGGGGACAAGGTGCTGGATCCCGACGAACTCGCCGAACTGGCCAGGCTGAAGGTCCCTCTGGTCCGCGTTCGCGGCCAGTGGGTCGAGCTGGACGATCGCCACCTGCAGGCTGCCCTGAAGTTCCTTGAGCGCCGCGGCTCCGGCGTGATGACGTCCGGCGAGGCGATGCTGGCCGGGCTCGGCGAGACGGCCGACTTGCCCGTCACCGACGTGGATGCCGACGGCTGGCTGGCCGACCTGCTGTCCGGCCAGGCCGAGCACCGGCTCGCGCCGATGCGGACGCCGACCTCGTTCCACGGCCAGCTCCGCCCGTACCAGGAGCGCGGGCTCTCGTGGCTAGCTTTCCTAGGGCAGGCCGGGCTGGGCTCGATCCTGGCCGACGACATGGGTCTGGGGAAGAGCCCGCAGACGCTCGCCCTGCTCGCCCAGGAGCGGGATGAAGGCGCCGGGCACGGACCGAGCCTGCTGGTCTGTCCCATGTCCGTGGTCGGCAACTGGCAGCGGGAGGCCGCCAGGTTCACCCCTGAGCTTTCCGTGTACGTGCATCACGGCTCTGGCCGGCTGGCCGGGGATGACCTGACCGCCGCGCTGACCTCGGCGGACCTGGTCATCACCACCTATGGCGTGGCAACCAGGGACCGTGAGGCCCTCAGCCGGGTGGAGTGGGTCAGGGTGATATGCGACGAGGCGCAGAGCATCAAGAATTCCGGCACTCGCCAGGCGCAGGCCGTCCGCGGGATCCCCGCGGCGTCGCGGATTGCGCTGACGGGCACGCCGGTGGAGAACCGGCTGTCCGATCTCTGGTCGCTCATGGAGTTCACCAGTCCTGGCCTGCTCGGCTCGGCCGAGAAGTTCAGGCAGCGATTCGCCATCCCGATCGAGCGAGCGGGAGACGAGGACGCGGCGAACCAGCTACGCCGGATCACCGGTCCGTTCATCCTGCGCCGGCTGAAGACCGATAAGGCGATCATCGCCGACCTGCCCGACAAGCTCGAGATGAAGGTCTGGTGCAACCTGACGCCCGAGCAGGCGTCGCTGTACCAGGCCACCGTCGACGACATGATGGAGCGCATCGAGGCGGCTGAGCCTGGCATCGAGCGGCGCGGTCTCGTGCTGGCGACGATGGCCAAGCTCAAGCAGGTCTGCAACCACCCGGCGCACCTGCTGGCCGACGGATCCCGGCTGGACGGCAGGTCGGGCAAGCTCGCGCGTCTGGAGGAGATTGGCGAGGAGATCATCGCGGCAGGCGATAAGGCGCTGTGCTTCACCCAGTACGCGGAGTTCGGGCACATGCTGCAGCCGTACCTGGCCGCACGACTTGGCTGCGAGGTTCTCTACCTGCACGGCGGCACGCCGAAGACGAGGCGGGACGAGCTGGTGGCGGCGTTCCAGGAGGGAACAGGGCCGTCCCTCTTCCTGCTATCACTGAGGGCGGGCGGCACCGGGCTCAACCTCACGGCGGCCAATCACGTGATCCACGTCGACCGCTGGTGGAATCCGGCGGTCGAGGATCAGGCCACCGACCGGGCATTCAGGATTGGCCAGCGCCGGGATGTCCAGGTGCGCAAGTTCGTCTGCGTGGGCACGGTCGAAGAGCGGATCGACACGATGATCGAGGAGAAGAAGTCGCTCGCCGACAAGATCGTGGGAACCGGTGAGAGCTGGCTCACCGAGCTTTCGGTGGCCGACCTGCGCTCGGTAATCGCGCTGTCGCCCGAGGCGGTGTCCCAGTGATGAGCACGGGGAGGCCGGCCCGATGACAGTGATACAGGGACCCTGGGGCGACCCGGCCGGCACCGACGCCGCGCCGCGGCCGAGGGACGGCGGATTCTTCCCGGCGGCGCGGCCACGCAAGGCCGTGGGCGGCATCAAGGCCCGGAGCAAGCGCGGGGCCATCGGCGAGCAATGGTGGTCACGCCGGTTCATCGACGTGCTTGAGTCGTTTGGCATGCAGACCCGGCTGGCCAGGGGCCGAAACTACGCCAGGGCGGGCCAGGTGCTGACCCTCGACATCGGCACCGGCCACGTCACCGCCCAGGTACAGGGGTCGCGCGTCAAGCCGTACAAGGTGATACTGACCGTCGACCCGCTGACCAAGGCGCAGTGGCGCAAGGTCGAGCGCGCGCTGGCGGCGCGAGCGGTGTTCCGCGCCCGGCTGCTCGCCGGCGAGATGCCAGCCCAGATCGAGGAGATCTTCGCCGATTGCGGCACGCCGCTGTTCCCCCGGTCGGCACGGGACCTCTCGATGACGTGCTCCTGTCCCGACTGGGGCTTGCCGTGCAAACACGTGGCAGCGGTCTGCTACGTGCTCGCCGAGGCCTTCGACGATGATCCATTCGCCATGCTGGCCTGGCGAGGCAAGGGGCGCGAGCAGCTGCTGGCGGCGCTGCGCAGCCTGACCGGCCCGGCGGCCGACGACGCGGCCAAGCCCGGCGAGGTGCTGGACCGGCCGCTGGCGGAGTGCGTCGACGGCTTCTGGGCATCCGGGCTGAGCCCGGCCCGGCTGCGGGCACTGCCGTCTGCGGCGGCGGCTCCAGCCGACCTGCTCCTGCGCGGGTTCGAGCCGCCCGCGATCGAGGCTGGCGGCAAGGACCTGCTCACGCTGCTGCGCCCGGCCTATGACCTGATGGCCGACTAGCCGTCATGCGCGGGCTCCTCGAAGAAGGCGGACGAGGCGCGCGCCCATCATCCAGCCGTACCTAACTCACACTCACGCGACCCGGCGCGCGGTCCGGAGCGGATGCGGCCCGGCGCGCGGTCCGGAGCGGATGCGGCCCGGTCTCGCCACCGGCCAGGCCACTCGGGAAGGTCCGCTTAGATGGAGTGATGCAGATCAGAGACGCGAAACCGGACGAGCTGGAAGAGGTCGGATCGATCCGGGTCGTCGCCTACCGTGCGGACGGCTTCTTGTCCCCCCAGTCAGAGTATGAGCCGACCCTGCGCGGGCTGGGCTTCGACGGTGCCGGTCACGTCTTGGTCGCCGTCGCCGAGGACGGGAAGCTGGTGGGCACGGTCATGCTGCAGACCTGGCCAGATGCCGTCGGCCAGCTTGTCACCGGGCCTGGCGACGCAGAGGTCCGCGCGCTCGCGGTCCTGCCTGAGGCGCGCGGCGCCGGGCTCGGCCGCGCGCTGCTCACCACGGTGATGGATCGGGCCGAGCGGGAGCAAGTCCGGCGCTTGCTGCTGTTCACCCAGCCGGACATGGTCGTGGCCCACCGGCTCTACGAGCAGGCGGGTTTCATCCGGTTGCCCGAGCGGGACTGGTCACCGGTGCCGGGGGTCGGCCTGCTGGCCTATGGCCTGATCCTCGACCGCATAGGGTGACTAGACACCGCCGACGCGAGGAGCCGACATGGGGGAGAGATTTCCTGATCAGCCTGCGGCCAGCGTGCCCGATGACGTCTGGCTGCTGGACGTGCGCGAGGATGATGAATGGGCGGCGGGTCACGTGCCGGACGCCCGGCACATCCCGCTCGGCCAGCTTGGCGATCGCGCGGCCGAGGTACCCCAGGATGAACTCGTCTATGTGATCTGCCGGTCCGGCCGGCGCTCGGCACGAGCCGCGCAGGCGCTGGCCGGCGCGGGCTGGCGTACGGTCAACGTGGCCGGCGGCATGGAGGACTGGGCGGCTGCGGGACGGCCGATGGTCGCCGACTCGGGCGCGCCCCCATACGTGGCCTGACCAGGACGGCGGCTCGGAGGGCTGATTGCAGGGGTGTGCCCGCGCCCAGCTGGGCGCGGGCAACGCGGGGTGCTGGCCTGGGGTCAGTGCAGGTCGACCCGGAGGAGATCCTGCTCGGAGAGCAGCTTGTCCAGCCTGGCCTGGTCGACCCGGCTGACAACCTCTGTCTCTTCCTGCCGGTCCCGTACGCACTTGGCGAGCGTGAACGCCGAAGTGACCGTGAACAACAGGCCGATCGCGAGGAACGCGCGCTGCCAGGCACCAAGTGGCAGATTCGCGATGCCGAGGGCGGTGGCGGCCAGGGAGACGCCGAACGAGATCGACGCCTGTGCGAAGAAGGCGGTAGTGGTGCGCGGACGCAGTGGTGTGCTCATGCATCCGATGATGCGGCGCGGGCGGCCGCAGCCAGATGAGCCGAACTACCTGACCTTGACCGAGCTGAACTACCTACTCCGCGTAGGCAGCCCGGCGGACAGCACTCCATCAAGGCCGACCAGCGGTCCGAGGTCGGACAGCATAAGCTCGAACATCGGCGAGGCGTCGTCGAGCGCGAACTCCATGTGGCCGAACACCTCCAGGCTCACCGTTCCGTAAAGCAGGACCCAGCAGCGCAGGAACGTCTGCAGGGCGCCAAGCGGCAGGTCGGAGTTCAGCGAGTCCCGGTAGCGGGCAAGCTGACCGCGCAGGGCCGGCTGGATCTCGTCGTCGGCCGGGATCGGGAACGGGCGCTGCTCGTACAGCTTCCCGAACAGATCGAGGAACACCTGGCCGAACCGGTAGCCGCAGTCGACCGAGGGATCGCGCTGGATTTCATGCAGCACCTCCAGGCCGGGGAGCGGACTGCCGAAGATCATGCTGAACTCGGGCACATGCTCGAGCGCCCAGGCTCGGAACCCCCGGCAGCCGGCGATCAGCTTGACCGCCATCACCTCGGCCTCGGTCATCTCCGCGCCGGCCTGGTCGGCCGCGGCGTGGATCGCCTCGCGAACATGGTCGGTCAGGTCGGTGAAGATCTCGGCGACAACGTGCCGGAGCAATTCGTCGTGGCTGCCGAAGTACCGGTAGAGGGCTGGAGCCGTCATGCCCATCTCGCGCGCGATGGCGCGCAGTGAGATCGCGGCTGGGCCCTCCTCTACCAGCAGTTTCCTGGCTGTCTCCAGGATTTCCTTGGTGGTGGCAGCCCGGACGCGGTCACGTCGGCTCAGCGGCGCAGCCTGAATCATGACCGGCATCCTCCCTCTCGCCCGGCCTATCGGTTTACCGACCCTTGCTGCCCGGGCGCTGCTCAGGTCGCTGACTCTACCGGCTCAACCGGGTCGGCTTGACTCGTGTTATCGCCGTATGCAAAAGTTTACAACGTAAATGCTTACAGTGTTTACCGAAGCAACGGTAGCTAACGAGTCTAGCTGCGGAGAGACGGATGTTCGAGACCTGGGGACGCATGATCTTTCGCCGCCGACGGCTGATTCTGGTCGCGGCCGTGCTTGCGGTCGTCGCCGCCGCTGCCTGGGGCACAGGGGTCTTCGGGAAGCTGCAGTCCGAAGGGGGCTTCGTACCGCCCGACAGCCAAAGCCAGCAGGAAGCCACGCTGGCCAGCAGCGCGTTCGGACGCGACGCCGACGACGTCGTGGTGCTGTACAAGAGCGGCAGCCTGATCTTTCACTCGCCGGCCTACCGGGCCGCTGTCACCGGCTCGCTGGCCCGGCTGCCGCGCAGCCGGGTCGACTCGGTGACGACCTACTGGTCAACGGGCTCGCCCGAGTTCGTCAGCTCGAACGGCCATCTCACCTACGCGGTGCTGGAGCTGACCGGCGGCAGCGATGCCGCCCGGATCAAGTCGTTCGACGCCATCCAGGACCGGCTCGCCGTGCCCGGCTTTACCGTCCAGGCTGGCGGGCAGATTCCGACCGAAGCCGCCATCAGCAATGAGGTCAGCAGCGACATCGGCCGCGCCGAGGCCTTCTCCCTGCCGGTCATGCTGATCCTGCTCCTGATGATCTTCGGTAGCCTGGCGGCGGCCAGCCTGCCGATCGCCATCGGCGTCACCGGCATCATCGGCTCGTTCGCGGCGCTGCGGCTGCTCACGCTGGCAACGCCGGTGTCGATCTACTCGATCAACATCACCACGATCCTCGGACTCGGGCTCGCCATCGACTACGGACTGTTCGTCGTGAGCAGGTTCCGCGAGGAGCTGGACCGCCAGCCGACGGTCGAGGACGCCCTCGCCCGGACGGTCGCCACCGCCGGGCGCACGGTCGCGGTGTCCGGCGTCACCGTTGCGATAGCGCTGGCGAGTTTGCTGCTGTTCCCCGAGGTGTTCCTGCGGTCCATGGGCTACGGTGGCGTGCTCACCGTGCTTGTCGACATGCTGGCCGCGCTAACCGTGCTGCCTGCGCTGCTGGCCGTGCTCGGTCCGAAGGTCAACGCACTGCGGGTGCGGCGCTCGGTCCGGCGCCAGCAGGCGGCGGATTCGGGCGGCTGGTACCGGCTCGCGCGCAGCGTGATGCGCAGGCCGGTGGCCTACGCCGCCGTGATCGTGGTGGCGCTGCTTGCCCTCGGCACCCCGTTCCTGCATGTCAGCTGGGGCGGGACCGACGCCCGCGACCTTCCGGCCGGCGCCGAGGTGCGCCAGGTCGCGCAAGCGCTGACCGCAGACTTCCCCGGTAACGCCGATGCCCCGATCGAGTCCCTCGTGCGCTTCGGCGGCCCGGTGGCAGGCTCGCCGGTCCGCGCGGCCGCGCTGGCTGGCTACGTGCAGAGCCTGGGCCACGTGGACGGAGTGACGGGCGCCCAGCTGACCGGCGTGCGGGGCGACGTCGCCCGGATCGACCTCAGCTACCGGCCCGATCCGCTGTCGGCGCAGGCCCGGCAGATCGTCGAGCGGGTGCGAGCGGTGCGTGCGCCCGACGGGTCCCAGACGTTCGTGGGCGGGCAGACCGCGCAGCTGGTGGACGAGCTAAGCGGCCTGTCGGCGACCGTGCCGTGGATGGCGGTGGTGATGGCGGCCGCAACGTTCGCGCTGCTGTTCCTGGCCTTCGGCTCGGTCGTGCTGCCGGTCAAGGCGATCGCCATGAACCTGCTGTCGCTCGCGGCCACCTTCGGCGTCGTCGTGTGGATCTTCCAGGAAGGTCACCTGTCCGGGTTGCTGCACTTCACGCCCACGGGCACGATCGAGCCAACCATGCCGATCCTGATGCTTGCGATCATCTTCGGGCTGTCGATGGACTACGAGGTGTTCCTGCTCTCCAGGATCCGCGAGCGTTACGACGTCACCGGGGATAACGCGGCCGCGATCGCCAGCGGGCTGCAGCGTACCGGGGGCATCATCACCAGCGCCGCGCTGCTGCTGCTGATCGTGATCGGCTCGTTCTCCGCGTCGGGAATCACGTTCATCAAGTTGCTGGGAGTCGGCATGATCGTGGCTCTCATCGTGGACGCCAGCATTGTCCGGGTCATGCTCGTCCCGGCCACGATGCGGCTGCTCGGCTCGGCAAACTGGTGGGCGCCACGGCCGTTGCGCCGCCTCTACGCCAGGTACGGCATCCGCGAGGCGGCCGATATGGCTGACGCCGGCGAACTGGCTGCCGCGGGGCCGACCAGCCGCTCCACGCGGCTGGGCACGCCAGGTTAGTGTCGTTGGGCCGGCACTAGCCGGCGCAGCCGACGACCGTGCCCTGCCGCCCCGCGATGACTGGAGATCAGATGAAGTACGTGAACCTCGGCTCAACCGGATTGCGCGTGTCCCGCGTCTGCCTCGGCATGATGAGCTACGGCAACAACAGCGAGCGGCCGTGGGTGCTGGATGAGGACGCCGCCGAGCCGATTGTGCGCGCCGCGGCCGACGGCGGGATCAACTTCTACGACACGGCCGACACCTACTCCGGCGGGGCGAGCGAGGTGGCCACCGGCAGGCTGCTAGGGAAGCTGTTCAGCCGGGATGAAGTTGTCGTCGCGACCAAGGTGTTCATGCCGATGGGCAAGGCCGAGAACATGGGCGGCTTGTCCCGCAAGCACATACTCGCCGCGATCGACGCCTCGCTAGAGCGGCTGAACATGGACTACGTGGATCTCTACCAGATCCACCGGTGGGACTACCGGACGCCGATCGAGGAGACGATGGCCGCGCTGCACGACGTCGTCCGTGCCGGGAAGGCACGGTACATCGGGGCGAGCAGCATGCACGCCTGGCAGTTCGCCAAGGCCCAGTACACCGCCGATGCTCGTGGCTGGACGCGATTCGTCTCGATGCAGAATCACTACAACCTGGTCTACCGCGAGGAGGAGCGGGAGATGATCCCGCAGTGCATCGACCAGGGTGTCGGAGTGATTCCGTGGAGCCCGCTCGCACGCGGGTTCCTCACCGGCACCAGGACAAGAGACGGTGAGCGGCACACGGTTCGGGCCGGAAGCGATCCGTTCGGCGACACGCTGTACAAGGTCGATGCTGACTTCGACGTGGCCGACCGGTGTGCCGAGGTGGCCGCCGGACGGGGCGTCCCGCCGGCG
>JASHUE010000274.1:0-2640 GCA_030040195.1 Streptosporangiaceae bacterium
CTCTACCCGGTGCGTGCGCACCAGAGCTGCGCCGGCCGCGGAGGACGGGCCGCGGAGCCCTGGCCCAGAGTCGACCCGGTTATACAGCCCGATCGCGATGTGGTGCGGCCGCAGCGTCGGATGCTCGGCGGGCGCCTCCTGCAGCACCGCGAACCGGCTGAACGCGCCGTCCTCGTCGATGCCGAACTCGCTGCGCAGCGTGTTGGGTCCCGCGGTCTGCAGCCATAGCCTCGCCCATTCCCCGAGGCTGCGGCCCGAGCTGGCCTCGAGCGCCCGCAGCAGGTCGTCCAGGGTGGCGTTCGCCCAGCCGTACTCGGCGAAGTAGGCCCGGATGCCCGTGACGAAACTCCTCCTGCCGACGTAGGCGACCAGCTGCTTGAGCACCGAGGCTCCCTTGGCGTAGCTGATCCCGTCAAAGTTCGCGATCGCCTCGCTCAGCGTCGGAACATCGGCCGCGACCGGATGCGTCGACGGCAGCTGGTCCTGGCGGTATCCCCATGTCTTCCGGGCTCCGGAGAAGGTGGTCCAGGCATCGGTGAACCTGGTGCCCTCCGCGCTGGACAGCACGGCGGAGAACTCGGCGAACGACTCATTCAGCCACAGGTCGTCCCACCACTTCATCGTGACCAGGTCGCCGAACCACATGTGCGCCATCTCGTGCAAGATCACGGTGGCTCGCAGTTCGTACATCATGTCGGTCACCTTCGACCGGAAAAGCACCCGCTCGGAGAAGGTCACGCACCCGGCGTTCTCCATCGCGCCCGCGCTGAACTCGGGCACGAAGACCTGGTCGTACTTGGCGAACGGGTAGTCGGTGCCGAACAGCACGGTGTAGTAGTCCAGGCCCTGCCGAGTGATCGTCAGGATGTCGTCCGGCTCAAGGAATTCAGCCAGCGAGGCCCGGCAGGCCACGCCGAGCGGGATGACCTGGCCGCGCGGTGTCGTGTGCGTGCTGGTGACCAGGTGATACTCGCCCGCGCAGATTGCCGTCAGGTACGTCGACATCTCCGGCGTCGGCGGGAAGTGCCAGATCGCGCTGG
This sequence comes from Streptosporangiaceae bacterium, assembly GCA_030040195.1. GTDB lineage: Bacteria > Actinomycetota > Actinomycetes > Streptosporangiales > Streptosporangiaceae > JAJYUU01. The sequence goes on from JASHUE010000274.1 coordinate 1,041, forward strand.
CCCCGCCGGCCGGCTCTGGCTCGGGGGCCGGCTGGTTCGACAGCACCACCCAGTGCTCGGGCACGATGACGTGGAAGGTGAACGCGGCCTTCAGGTCCGGCTGCTCGAAGTTGGCGTAGACCCTGCGAGCGTCCGCAGGCTCGAAGTTCGTGTACAGGTAGACCCGGCCGTCGGCCGAGTCCACCGCCCGGTGCATGCCTTTGGAGTCGTAGGTGTAGGCGCAGTCGGCCACGACCCGCAACTCGTTGCTGGCGGCCAGGCCGGTCAGCGTGATCCGGCCGTCCGCGTAGGCGTCGGCCGGGTCGATCGGGGCGCCGTTGAGGGTCACCTCGACGACATCGGCCGCAATCAGGTCCACGTAGCTGGCCGCCCCCGGCTCGGCGCAGTCGAAGGTGATCACCGAGGTCGACCTGAATGTCTTATCGCCGCGGGTCAGGTCCAGCCGGACGTCGTATCCGTGGATCCGCAGCAGCCGTGCTCGCTCGGCGGTCTCGTGGCGCGTGATCTCGGCAACCGGCATGTCGCGCTGTCTCCCCGCAGATCATTTGGTGGTCATGGTTGCCCCCAGGTTAGGTCACCGGGTTCGGCGCCCCGCACTGCCCTGGGTTCCCCGGCCATCGCCAGCATCTCCCCCTTGCTCGACCGGCTGGCCAGGCCTGATGATCTCGATAGGGACCAAACGGGGAGGGCGGGTCATTGGATGAGATCTACACATTCCTGGTGAGGGGACCGTCCAGCCGCCTTCCGCGCGGGTACATGTGGCTCGTCCCCGTCTGGTTCGCGATCCTGGGCGGCCTCATCGCGCTCGCCATCGGCTACCTCAGCAGCCCGGTGCCGCTCTGGCTCGTCGGCAGCGAGATCGCCAGCATGGCGGTCGCCGCCATCGTGCTCATCGGCGTGCTGCTCACGGCTCGCCGTCACGCCTTCAGGGTGAACGCCAGCGGGGTCTGGCTCGGTATCAGCACGCCGCACAAGCGGCCGAAGCTGCGCCAGGTGCACATCCCGTGGGCAGACATCAGCCAAGTGCGGATGGCCTCACGGCCGTATGGCACGCTGCTCGAGATCTCGCTTGGCCCTGCGGCCAGGATCATCACCAGGCCCAGCCTCGGGAGGCAGGCGTTGCTGCTGCTCGCCATGCTCGTCTTGCCGTTCGGCTTCGGACGTGGCCGGCCGGCGCTCACAGCAGCCCGACCGGACCCTCCTCGTTACCTCATAAAGCTCTGTGATGTGCAGCCCGCACAACTCCGGCAGGTGCTCGCCGGGGTCAAGCCACCGAACGTGCCGGTCCGGATCGCGGCAAAGGCGGCGGCGCTTCGATATCCCCCGCTGCCACTGCAGCGGCTCCGTCCGCGGCCTTCGCGAGCAAGCATCCGGTCGTGATCATGAACGAGCTCGCCGGGAGGCGGCGGCCTCGACTCGGACGGCAGCCCCGGTAGGAGTAAGCAACGACGTCGGTCGCGGATCCGACGCCGATGCCTCGGGGCTGCCGCCCGCAGCCGACCCATGCTTCAGTTGGACGCAGGAAACGGCCGGCTCGCTCCCCCCTTTTTATGCGGACAGTTACTGAACCACGACCGACCGCGCACCGGGCGAGCGGTCC
>JASHUE010000275.1:0-4124 GCA_030040195.1 Streptosporangiaceae bacterium
GGTTGACGACGCCACGCTCACCGCTGTCATGGGGAACGTGCACCGCTTCGCAGACCGCCGCATGCCCGTTCCAGGAATCCTCGGCGTCGTCGCAGCCGCCGCAGCTGCCGGTCTCGCCGCGGCAGCCGACCGGACCGCGGCGTCGGCGGCGGCAGCAGCGGCGTTCCTCCTCTTGGCGGGCTGGGTGGTTGTTTACCTACGCATCAGCGCGCCGATCAACCGCATTCTCACGGCGGCTGCTGACGCTCACGAGACGCCGTCGAACGCCCGCGCGCTGCAACGCGACTGGGACCGAATCATCGTGCTCAGAGCCGTTTTGCAGGGTCTCGCAGTTGTCGCGCTGTGCGTAAGCCTGATCGGCTGACCTCTTCGACGCACGCCTGGATCGGCGGTTGCCTTCGGCGGCGACCCTGATCCAAGATCATCAAATAACAACGCCGCGCAAGCGGCAAACTTCCGGTCGTTTACTCGAACTCCCCAGCCCAGGGCCCATCAGAGCAGAGGAGATCTGACGTGGCTGAGAGCAGGCCCGCGCCAGCATTCGTCCTGGTTCCCGACGCGTGGCTGGGAGGCTGGAGCTGGCAGCCGGTGGCCCGCCTGCTCACCGGGCGCGGTTACCCGACACTGGCGCTGAACCAGCGCGCTGCCGTGGAAGTGCCACGGTTCTGAGACTGATCTTGGTCCAGTCGCCGTGAGACAAACGCAAGCCTGCAGGTCAAACAAGATCAACATGTCACGCGCGGTGAGACCCTACACGGGCCCGGCCCGGCCCGGCCGGTCAGACCTTGGTCCAGGCCTCGGAGAGGACGTCGCGCAGGATCTGCTCCATCTCGTCGAAGTGCTCCTGGCCACAGGTCAGCGGCGGGGAGAGCTGGATGACCGGGTCGCCGCGGTCGTCCGCGCGGCAGATGAGCCCGGCGTCGAACAGCGCGTGCGAGAGGAACCCGCGCAGCAGCCGCTCGGACTCGTGGTCGTCGAAGGTCTCCTTGGTCGCCTTATCCTTGACCAGCTCGATGCCGTAGAAGTAGCCCGCGCCGCGCACATCGCCGACGATCGGCAGGTCGCCGAGCTTCTCAAGCGTCGCGCGGAACGCCTGCTCATTGGCCCGGACGTTGCCCAGCAGGTCCTCCTTCTCGAACACGTCGAGGTTGGCCATCGCCACTGCGCAGGAGACCGGGTGCCCGGCGAAGGTCACTCCGTGCAGGAACGAGGCATGCCCCTCGCTGAACGGCTCCATCAGGTGATCGGCGACCATCATGCCGCCCAGCGGGGCATAGCCAGAGGTGACGCCCTTCGCGAACGTGACGATGTCGGGCTCGTAGCCATACCGGTCGCAGCCGAAGTAGTAGCCGAGGCGGCCGAAGGCGCAGATGACCTCGTCCGACACGAGCAGCACGCCATGCCGATCGCAGATCTCCCTGACCCGCTGGAAGTAGCCAGGCGGCGGCGGGAAGCAGCCGCCAGAGTTCTGGACTGGCTCAAGGAACACGGCCGCGACCGACTCCGGACCCTCCTGCTCGATGGCACGCTCGATCTCGTCCGCGGCCCAGACGCCGAACGCGGTCTCGTCATCGGCTACGAAGGCCGGGGCCCGGTAGAAGTTCGTATTCGGAACGCGGACGCCGCCCGGCGGGAGCGGCTCGAATGGCGCCTTGATGCCGGGCAGACCGGTGATCGCGAGGGCGCCCATCGACGTGCCGTGATAGGCAATCGCCCGGCTGAGCACCTTGTAGCGGCCAGGCTGGCCAATGTTCTTGAAGTACTGCTTGGCCAGTTTCCACGCGGACTCGACCGCCTCCGAGCCGGTAGTGGTGAAAAAGACCCTGTTCAGGTCGCCGGGGGCGGCGGCGGCGAGGCGTTCCGCCAGGTCGATGGCCTGCGGGTGCGCATAGGACCAGAGCGGGAAGTAGGCCAGCTCGGCTGCCTGCCGGGCGCCCGCCTCGGCTACCTCGGCCCGGCCGTGGCCGATCTGGCTGACGAACAGGCCAGCCAGGCCGTCGAGGTAACGCTTGCCATGCTGGTCGTAGACGTACTGGCCCTCGCCCCGCACGATGACGGGCATGTCGTTGTCGGCGTACGACGACATCCGGGTGAAATGCAGCCATAGATGGCGCTTGGCCTTCTCCTGCAGCGCCGCGATCTCGTCCTTCGAGTAAGAGGTGCTCATCTGGTCCCCCAGCTGTAGGTCTGCTTGCGTAGTTTGAGGTAAACAAAGGTCTCGGTCGCGGTCACGCTCGGGATCGCCCGCACGCGGCCGAGGATCTCCAGCAGCTGTTCGTCGTCCTCACAGACCAGCTCGATGAGCAGGTCGAAAGAGCCGGCGGTGATCACGACGTAGTCGATCTCCTCCATCCCCGCGAGGTGGTCGGCGACCCGCTCAAGATCGCCGGCGCAGCGGACGCCCACCATGGTCTGGCGCGAGAATCCCAGGCTCATCGGATCGGTCACCGCCACGATCTGCATCGCGCCCGCCTCGACCAGCCGCTGAACACGCTGGCGCACCGCCGCCTCGGACAGTCCGACGGCCTTGCCGATGGCCGCGTACGAGCGCCGGCCGTCCTGCTGCAACTGCTCGATGATGCGTTTGGAGAGGTCGTCAAGCAGCACCACGCGGCCGGCCTCGGCGTCGCGGCCGCCCTGGCCGCCGCGGCTCCGGCTGACTACGGCAAGTTGCGGGGCAGGGGAATGTGCCATGCGTTGGCCTCCTTCGGAGCTTCCCATGCTGCCACCCTAACGAGTTCTGTCAACTGATTCCGTAGGCGATGTCCATATTTGGGACTGATTCGCTTGTGCTAAGCCCACATCTCTGCCAGGGTCGTACCCAGATAAAGATCGTTTTGCTGGAGGAAGCAGTGGGATCAGCGGCGCCTGGCGGCGGTGACGTGCTCGCGAATTTCGTCGGCGGGAAGTACCAGCCGGCCAGGGATGACCGCACCAGCGAGGTCGTCGACCCGAGCACCGGCGAGGCATACCTCCAGGCGCCCATTTCCGGCGCGGCTGACGTCGACGCTGCGCTGCGGACCGCGGCGGAGGCATTCGAGACCTGGCGCGAGACCACCCCGGCCGAACGCAGTCTGGCGCTGCTGCGGTTCGCCGACGCGATCGAGTCGAGGTCCGAGGACCTGGTCGAAGCGGAGTCCAGGAACACCGGCAAGCCGGTGGCGATGACGAGATCGGATGAGGTCCCGCCGCTGGCCGACGAACTTCGGTTCTTCGCCGGGGCGGCGCGCTTGCTGGAGGGCAAGTCGGCCGGGGAGTACATGCGCGGCCACACCTCGATGATCCGGCGGGAGCCCGTCGGGGTCTGCGCCCAGGTGACGCCATGGAACTACCCGATGATGATGGCGGTCTGGAAGTTTGCGCCCGCGCTCGCGGCAGGCAACACCGTCGTGCTGAAGCCGTCGGACACCACTCCGGTGTCGACGTTGCTGCTCGCCGAGATCGCGGCGGAGTTCTTCCCGCCGGGCGTGCTGAACGTCATCTGCGGCGACCGGGACACCGGCCGCGCTCTCGTGTCGCACCAGATCCCGCAGATGGTGTCGATCACCGGCTCTGTCCGGGCCGGCATCGAAGTGGCCCAGGCGGCGGCGGCCGGGCTCAAGCGCGTGCATCTCGAACTGGGCGGCAAGGCGCCGGTCGTCGTGTTCGATGACGCGGATATCGCCCTGGCGGCGAGCCAGATCACCGAGGCCGGCTATTACAACGCCGGCCAGGACTGCACCGCCGCCACCAGGGTGCTGGCCGGGCCCGGCGTCGCGGACGACCTGACGGCCGCGCTCGTCGAGCAGGCGCAAGGCGTCAGGACCGGCGGGCGCGAGGACACCGAGGCCTTTTACGGCCCACTCAACAACCCGGCCCAGCTCGCCCGCGTGGAGGGATTCCTGGAGCGGGCGCCCGAGCACGCGACCGTGGCGACTGGCGGGCACCGGGTCGGGGCGCGCGGATTCTGCTTCGCCCCCACGGTTGTCACCGGGCTGCAGCAGCACGACGAGATGATTCAGGACGAGGTATTCGGGCCGGTCATCACCGTGCAGCGCTTCAGCGATGAACAGGAGGCCCTGCGCTGGGCCAACGGCGTCAGGTACGGGCTGGCAGCCAGCGTGTGGACCCGCGATCACGGCCGG
>JASHUE010000276.1:0-4632 GCA_030040195.1 Streptosporangiaceae bacterium
GCCCGCGCGTTCTGCCGGCAATCACTCACCCTGTGCGCGGAAACCGGCAACCGCTGGCTCCAGGCAGGAGTCTGGGACAGCCTGGGATACGCCGAGCGCCATCTGGGCAACTACGCCGATGCCGACACCTGCTACCAGCGCTCGCTCAGCATCCTCAGAGAATCCGGCGACCGCCTCAACGAAGCGGGGACCCTCACCCACCTCGGCGACACCCGCCACGCCGCCGGCGAGCTAGCGCAAGCCCGGCAGGCCTGGCAACAGGCACTGGCCATCCTCGACGACCTGCACCATACCGATGCCGACCAGGTCCGCGCCAAGCTCGCCAGCACAACCGACGACGTCCTCTCGAACCCGTCCGCCTAGCATCGCGCCCCTCGCACTCGCCAATATCGCGGCTGGACAGGCCACGCATGTGGTCATGGGTTCTGGCCATGTGGGTTGCCTCGCCAGCCGTGCCACCGAGTCGCCCGTTCTCCTCCGCCCGCAGACAGATCACTGATCGCAACGCCTTCCGGCTCGCCGGGCCCGGCATGAAGACAGACGCGCGCCAGACGTCTGGTCGTGCTGATGAGCGAACTTGAGGGTCAAATGCATCTGCATCCTCAACTTATCTCTTGCGTCGATCAGTCTGTGTTACTAACCTATTGCTCATGACAAGTAGATCCGCGTTCGCCGAAGGAGACCCGCGCCGGCTGCTTTCGGCCACGCGGAGCCTCACGAACCGGGTGCGCAGGGCGCAGCGCGCGACCTGGCTCCCGCTGCTGGTGTTCGCGACCGTGACCTTCGTCTCGATCCTCGTAACCGCCTACGGCGGCCACCACCCCTGGACGTGCGCGACCATGCCCGGCCATCCGGGCGGGCGAGTCTGCTCGGTGTACTCCACCGCGCAATTCGTGTACTGGCCGATCGCCCTGGTACTGGCCTATGCAGCGATCGCGGCCTTCTACATCCGCCGGTCCAACGCCCGCGGAGTCGGGACACGGGTGCGCCCGTATGCGGTCGCGGGCGCGATCATCGCGGTGGCGGTGACCGCTGTCGCAGCCTGGGGCTCGTACAAGCTGCTGGTCACCCCCGACCCGGCGGCACTGACCAGCATGCCGTTGCGGCTGGTCACCCCGGCCGGCGCCATCGGGCTGGCACTGCTGGTGCTGACCTGGGCCGAGCGAAACCGCGCCCTGCTCCTGCTATCCGTTGCCTATCTGGCGGTCGTACTCCTGCCCCTGAACTTCTGGGTGCTCGGGCCGAACCCGAACTGGGTCGTGCCGATAGCGATCCATGGCATGGTCCTGCTGCTGGGCGGCACGGGTTTCCTGCTGGCCCAGCGCCCCTGGCGGCGCCCGGCATGACCGCCCATCCCACCAACGGCCTCGACGATGTCGTGCACCAGCGGGTGCGGCTCGGCGTCCTCGCGATCGCCCATGAGGCGCGGCGGGTCGAGTTCGGCTTTCTGCGTGACAACCTGGGGGTGAGCCCGGGCAACCTATCGCAGCACCTCGGCGTGCTGGAAAACGCCGGGCTCATCGACATCGAGAAGGGCTACGAGGGCAAGCGCGCACGCACCTGGGTCACCCTGACAAAGGCCGGGCGCATGGCCCTGAGCGCGGAGATCGCCAACCTAAAGGCCCTGATCAGCCGGGTCGAGAGTCCCGGCACGCCACCCGACTAGAGCTCCAACGTCTTCTGGCCCGACAGCTGCCAGCACCCGCAGTCGCACCTTACGCAATAGCTAACGAGAGGTTCGCCATGCCAGTACTTAGGTCCCTGTTCAGCGCCGCCGTCTGCGCAATCCTGCTCACCAGCGCAGCGGCAGCCAGCGCCAGCACAGCCCGAGAAGGAACCACTGCGGTAGCTGCACGCGCCGCTACGTCGACAGTTAAAAGCAAGGTGTTCCTCACGGCCTACGCTGACGACGACCTGCCCGGAGCCAGCGTCGTCTTGTCCGGGGCCATCGGCGACTTCGGCGAAGCGGTCAGCGTGCACCAGAACGGAACTGTCGATCCAGAGCACAGCAGCCAGCTCAACCTGGCGCTGACCCAGGGCACGTTCCGGCTCGTCATCGGCCCCCTGCACGCAAGGCTCGAGAAGGCACTAAGCCACAGCCACTATTCGCTTCGGACCTGCTCCGGCGATGCGAGCGCGACCGGGTCCGTGCCGGTCGTTCCCGGCTCGGGCACCGGCGCCTACCAGGGCATCAGCGGCAGCTTCCAGCTGACCGTCACCGCCAACGAGGTAGACGCCGGGCCGGGCTGCCAGCCTTTCTCCGGCACCGCCCTGGATGCCCAATCCATCTTCATATCCGGATCGGGAACCGTCGAGCTTCCCCAGCCAGCCAGGTAGCCGCCCCGGCGGATCAGCTCAGCCAGCTAACCGACCGACCCGATGACGCCGGGCCTTGGCCCCCAAAGGTGTGGCGTTCTGATGCTGCCAGCGACCAGTGGCCAGCAGCACCAGAACGCCACACGTCATGCCATGCGACGCGAACACTGACTGACCGGCCGCCGCGCCAGCAAGCCGCGCGGCGCAGGCCCGGGCCGAAACCGGATGGTCATAGAGACAGCAATCGCGCTCGCGGCAAGCGGACTTGACGCGCTCATCTGACGCTCTTGGGGGTTCCTTCTCGTCGCGACGCTGGCCGACGCGTCTGCGATGAGGGTGGACGGCTAGTCGGGCTCGATCGGAGTTGAACGTGCCCGTGGCACAAGCGTCGGCTTAAAGCCATGCTCAAAGGCGACCCGTTCGGACTCCCGCAGGACTGAGTTGACTTCGGCCTCGCCGAGTTCGAGCTTCGCCGACGCGAGCGCCACCACGCGTGGCCTGTCCGGTCGAAGTGCTCCCTCGCGTGCCTGCGTGGCGAGGACTCACAGCACCTGGTCTGGCCGCATACGAGACGCCGCAACTCGACCCATGAAGTCGCGTCGCGAAGGCAGTCCACACAGGCCGCGGCCGGGTCCGGACCAGGCCGGACTGCGATGGTCTGAAGGTGCCCGCACACGACGTCCGGTCCAGGGAAGTCGTTGTAGCTCTCATGCCATCCGTTCACGATGGTCTCCCGTGCGTGGCAGTACCAGGCACGGCCGCCGCCGCTGAGGCGATCACGACCGGCGTGAGGCGCCGGTGCTCATAGCGCAGGCCGAAGGCGAGAAACATAAGCCCTGCGACAATCCCCACGGCGGTCGCCACCGGCACCGCGGCCTTGGCGGCGAGTGCGCAGGCCAGGGTCACGGTGGCGCCGCCCAGAACAGAGTTCACGAGGATCACCATGCTGCCCATCGTGAAAAGGAACGACCAGCGGCTGTAGCGGACGCCATGATCGCCCGTCACCGAGTCGTCGGCCTCGAAGTAACCAGCAGCCCATGGGGCTATCGATGCGTAGTAACGCCGGATCCGCCCCATCCGGCGCAGCGAGATGATGTTAGCCACGCTCGTATCGATCAGCCGCACGATAGTGAAACAGCCAAGTACGAAGATTGTGGGCAGCACCGTGAACCCCAGGGCGGCCAGGGCGCGCGGGGATGAGCTCGCGAACCCGATGGCGACTAGCCCGCTCGACAGCGACGACAAGTAGATAGTTACCCGGCTCCCGCTCTCGCTGATCGTCGCGCTGGCGGCAGACTGCAGTACAAAGTGCTCAGTCACCAGCGCACTCATGAACTCCGGCGGTGCCTTCTCATCGCCCACCCGACCGACACTAGTTTATACATTGCACGGAAGCAAGTTCTATGGAATGATATTAATTCGCCGCGGCGCAGCACTAGCGCCGATGCGCCCGGCGATCCGCCGTCCGTAGCCCGATCCAGCCTTCGCTAGTCAGACCGTAGAAGACCGGGAGAACCACGATGATCGCGAGACTGGCGACAGGTTGCCAGGGCGCGACGGCGGCGGATACCAGGTAGGCCAGCACGCCCAGCAGTGCCCGGCCGCGCTCCCGGGAGAAGACCGGCGGCGTCATCAGTACGCGTGGCTATCAGCCAGCCGCTGTTCCAGACTCGCGGCCACCTCCCGGTACCGGGCCACCGGGATGAGATGCACACCTGCGAACGCGCCGGAGTCCCGGATCTGCAGCACGAGGTCACAGGCCGCCTCGACGCCCGCTAGCCGGTCTGCTCCTGCCTGGCGTGCCAGTCCGGCCGGGATGGCGATATCGGGGACGACGGCTCCGAGCCGCTGGGCATGCGATTCGCTGGCCACGACGATCACGCCGGCGTAGACGGGGATATCGACTGGATTCGCGTCTCGCCACCGCAGCAGCGCGTCAAGGGAGAAGCTGACCTGAACGAACAGGAAGTCGGCCGATCGCTTCCAGGCCGGCAGCGGGCGTAGCGCAGCAGCGGCGCCGACCCTGAACGGCTGCACAGCGGCGAAGGCCGGATCGGTCGGCAGCGCCCGCACCTCCTCCATCATCGCCCGTACGGTGAGCTCGCCGGTCCGGCTGCCGGAGCTGGGCTTGTCGCCGTACACAAACAAGAACTGGTCCACGTGATACGACGCCGCGGTCAGCAGGTCACGCCGGAATCCGAGCAGGTTCCGGTCCCGCGAGTTCAGGCAAGCGATGCTGCGGCCGCCCATAGCCTCCACCTCATGGGCCACGGCGACGCTTGAGACAGTGGCCCGGCCCAGGTGGTTGTCCGGGAT
>JASHUE010000277.1:0-4174 GCA_030040195.1 Streptosporangiaceae bacterium
CAGGTTCGTTGCCTCCTGCTTGATGCGCTCGAGGACATCGCTGCCCTGCTCGGTGACGCTTACCAGGTATGCCCGCGCGTCGTCGGGGGCCGCGTCGCGGCGCACGTAGCCCCTGTCTTCGAGCACGTTGATGAGCCGGGTGAGCGTCGAGGGCGCGATCCGCTCGGCTGCAGCCAGGTCGCCAAGCCGGACGGGGCCCTTCACGCCGATCGTCGACAGCGTGGACAGCTGGCTGGGCGTGAGCCCGGCGAGATCGTGCTTGCGGAGCCGGCGGGACAGGCGCAGCACGGCAACCCGGAGCCGCGCCGCGTCGATGCCCAGGTCGGGCTGGGAGCCCTCGCGGCCACTGTTTCCTGGCTGCCCGACGCCGGCCCCGGCCTGGCGTGCCTTCGCCCCGCCCGGCTTGCTGGCCGAGGCGGCGGCGACTTCGCTCATTCCGGTGGGCACCCTTGCAGGGTAGTGCCCGATTGCCGGGAGTCATGACGGCCGTCCGGTAATCCGGCAGCCAAAAACTGACTGGCCTGTGAACTCACTCAGGCAATCTCGTAATCAGGCGGGACCCACGTGCCTGCGTCGGCGTCGCTGACGCATGATTGGGTCATGGAGGATGAATCCCTCAGCGGCAGGCTGCTCGCGGCGACTCCGCTTCTCGGAGACCCGAACTTCCGCCGCACTGTCGTCCTGATCGTCGAAGACGACAAGGAGGAGGGAACGCTGGGTGTGGTGCTGAACCGGCCTACCGAGGTTCCGCTTGACCAGGTCCTGGAGTCGTGGACCGCGCTCGTTTCTGGACCGCCGGTGGTCTTCCGCGGCGGGCCGATCTCGCCCAATAGCGCGCTGGCGCTGGCCATGCCGCACGGGACGGCCGAGCCGCTCGGCTGGCGATCGCTGCCCGGTGAAGCGCTGAAGTCGAGGCTTGGCCTGGTCGATCTGGGCGCGCCGCCGGAATTGCTGGCCGACGGCATCAGCTCCATGCGGGTATTCGCTGGCTACGCGGGCTGGGGTGCCGGGCAGTTGCGGGATGAGATCGAGGAGGGCGCCTGGTACGTGCTGCCAGGCAATCCCGATGACGCCTTCGCCGCCGAGCCCGAGCGGCTCTGGGAGCAGGTGCTCCGCAGGCAGGGCGGCGAGCTCGCTATCGTGGCCACCTACCCCGACGACCCCATCTGGAACTGACCGGCCCGCCTGCCAGGGCGGCCGGCCCGGCCACGGGCCAGCGCGCACGCGAGCCAGGCCTGGGCACTCGTCCCGACCGAGCACCCGGCCCGAGCACGGCCACCCGCGTAAACTCGTGTTGTGAGCACCGAAGTTCTCCCTGGCACCGAGACCCGCCAGGACACAGATGTCCGGCCTGACCTCTCGTACGGCGATGGCGACCATGATAGGTTTGCGCACTATGTCCAGAAGGACAAGATTGTGGACAGCACCGTCACCGGAACGCCCCTAGTCGCGTTGTGCGGCAAGGTCTGGGTTCCGAGTCGCGATCCCAAGAAGTACCCGGTCTGCCCGGACTGCCGGCGGATCTACGAGTCGCTGCCAGACGGCGAGGAGTAGCCGGCCCTACCTCGGCCCGCGCGGGGTGCCGATCAGGGTGGCTCCCCCGGCGTGCATGAGCTCGAGTGCCGCCGTCGTAGTCGCCGCGCCCACGCCCGCGGTCAGGTCGAGCAGCACGGTGGTCGCGAAGCCAGCGGCTACGGCGTCCCTGGCCGTGGCGCGCACGCAGTAGTCGGTCGCGAGCCCGCTGACGTCGACCTTGGTGACCGCCCGCTCTGCCAGCCACTGCTGCAGCGTTTCGCCTTCCCCGGTTCGCCCCTCGAAGCCGCTGTAGGCGGCAGCGTGCTCGCCCTTAAGGAACAGCGCCGCGACCTGGCTCGTGTCCAGGTCGGGGTGGAATTCGGCGCCCCTGGTACCGGCCACGCAGTGCGGGGGCCAGGTGTCCACGAAGTCCGGGTTGGAGGAGAAGTGCGCGCCGGGGTCGATGTGATGATCCTGCGTGGCGACCACGAGGTCGTACTTGGCGGCGTCTGGCCCGGCCAGGAAGTCGGAGATGGCGCGGGCAACGCTCGCACCCCCGGCCACCGCGAGGGAGCCGCCCTCGCAGAAGTCGTTCTGGACGTCAACGATCAGTAGGGCCCGCACACGGCGAGCGTAGCGCTAGCTCACATCTAGTGGCGTGCCGGACGTGATGCGCACAAGCTCCGCGAACGAGGTCCGGAACACAGTGTGGGCATGACCGGCGGCCGCCCACACGACCTCGTACTCGGCGAGCGCGGTGTCGACGAGCGTCCGGATTGGCCGCGGATGACCGACCGGTGCGACACCGCCGATGCGCTGGCCGGTGCTGGCGTAGACGAAGTCAGGATCGGCTCGCCCGAGCTTTTCGACCCCGGTCTCCGCCGCGACCTTCGCGGTGTTGACGCGGTGCGCGCCGCTGGTCAAGATCAGCAGCGGCTGCGCGTCAGCGCTGAACACCAGGCTGTTGGCGATGGCGCCCACCTCGCACCCAAGCTGAGCGGCCGCGGTCGCCGCCGTGGGCGCCGGGTCGGGCAGTTCGCGGACCTCGCCAGGCACGCCCAAGGCGCGAAGGGTCCTGGCCACGTGCTCCGCGTTTCGATGCATCGGGCCAGTGTGGCACGAGGCGGCCTCCGGGCGGCACGTTCATTTGGCCGGCCGGCGCCCGCGACCAGCGTCAGCTGTCCGGCTCAAAGATCGTCGGAATGGCCGGATAGCCGCGGGACAACTGCCGCGCGTAGGCGGGCAACTCGGCTACCGCTCGCTGGTGCCGGTCGCGGGCAACACCGAGCTCCTCGGCGCCGACGGACCTCCCGTCGCTGACGAGCAGGCGCAGCAGGGGCCGGGCCCGTTCCCCGAAATCTGGCTGCTCGGCGACGAGCTCGCTGTGCGCAAGGCCCGCCTCGTCTAGCTTCCGCGCCGCCCACTTCCTGCCGCCACGGGACGGCTTGCCGACCGAGCGCTTGGCGACCGGCTGGAGCGCGCCAGGCCGCTGCGGGTCCTCGCGCGCTACGAGTTTGTACACCAGCGCCGCGGTGGGCGCGCCGGAGCCCGTTACGAGCGACGTCCCCACCCCGTAACCGTCGACAGGGACGACCGCGAGCCCGGCGATTGAGTACTCGTCGAGGTCCCCGGTGAGTACGATCCTAGTCTTGGTCGCGCCGAGCGAATCCAGGAGCGCCCGTACCTCGCGGGCCACGACCCGCAGGTCCCCGCTGTCGATCCGCACCGCGCCGAGGCCCGGCCCCGCGACGCGGACAGCGGCCTTGACCGCCGTCGCTACGTCATAGGTGTCGACGAGCAGCGTCGTCGCTTCGCCCAGCGCGGCCACCTGGGCCGCAAACGCCTGCTCCTCGGAGTCGTACAGCAACGTGAACGCGTGAGCGCTGGTCCCGCTGGTCGGCAGGCCATAGTCGAGGCCAGCCTGGAGGTTCGAGGTGGTCGAGAAGCCGGCAATGTACGCGGCGCGGGCGGCTGCGACCGCGGCGCGCTCGTGCGTTCGCCGCGAGCCCATCTCGATGATCGGCCGCCCGTCTGCGGCGTTAACCATCCGGCTCGCGGCCGAGGCGATCGCGCAGTCATGATTGAAGATCGACAGGACCAGCGTCTCGAGCACGACGGCCTCGGCGAACGTGCCGTCGACGACCAGGATCGGTGAGCCGGGAAAGTAGCAGTCGCCCTCGGCGTATCCCCAGATGTTCCCGCTGAACTGGTAGGAGCGCAGGAAGTCGAGGGTCAGCTGGTCCGCGATCCCGGTCCGCTCCAGGAACGCCAGTTGCTCGTCGTCGAACCGGAACGCCGCGATGGCGTCGAGCAGGCGGCCCGTTCCGGCCACCACGCCGTAGCGCCGTCCGTTCGGAAGGTGCCGGGCGAACATCTCAAACACGGCCCGCCGGTGTGCGGCGCCGCTGTGCAGCGCCCCGCGCACCATCGTCAGCTCGTAGTGATCGGTCAGGAGCGCGGTGCTGAGCCCTGTCCTGCCCGGCCTTGTGGCCTCCGCGATGTCATCCGCCCTCAGCTGGTCAGTGTTCACTCGTGCAGCCTATGTATCCCGGCTGCGGACCCGGCCGGGGCCGCGCGTTTCTCACCGGTGGTGGTCGGCATCCAGGAGGCAAAAAGTTCCGTTTACTCGGTTTTGTGGGTCTGAGCGGCTTTCGCTCCG
>JASHUE010000278.1:0-6205 GCA_030040195.1 Streptosporangiaceae bacterium
CGCGATCGTGTCTGACCCGGTCCGGCTGCTGGTCTTCGTCGGCCTGCTGCTGGTCGTCCGCGGGCTGCCGTCGTTGCTGGTATACGTGCGCGTGCTGCCCGTGGTCCAGCGGGTGGAGATGACCTTCATCACCGCCACCACGCTGCCGCTGCTGATCGCGCTGGCCGAGATCGGCGAGCACGACGGGGTCATGCTTCCCGCCAACGCGGCCGCGATCGTCGGGGCGGGCGCGATCTCCGTGCTGATCTTCCCGGCCGTCGCCACGGTGCTGCACAAGCGCGGGCGGGCCGCGCCTGCGTCAGGCGCTCGCCCCGGTCCGCTCGGCGACGAAGGCAGCCAGCGTGCCCAGCGTCTCTAGCGCGTCCAGGTTCATGTCCTCGGCCGCCACGTCCACGCCGAACTCGCGCCGGACCCGGCGCAGCAGCAGGGTGCCCGCCAGCGAGTCCAGGCCGGCCCCGGAGCCGAACAGGGGCGTCTCGTCCGGCAGGCCGCCGAGCTCGGGCCGGCCGGTTACCTCGGCCAGGATCAGCCGCAGGCGGTCGGCGACGGCCCCGGCCGGCACAGTCATCCGGGCCCGCCGGGAACCGACACGAAGGCCGGCAGGTCAGGCAGCGGCCCGTCGAGTGACCGGCTGAAGACGGCGCGCCCGTCCGGCCAGAACCGGGCGGGATCCGCGCGCAGCCCGGCCGCCGCGAGCGCCAGCCGCATCGGCACGTTCCTGGCCGTGACCAGGCAGGGAACCGCCAGCGAGGACGCCCCGGCGCCCACTGCCGCCCGGCACATCCAGGCGAGCAGCGCATCGAGCACGCCCCGGCCCAGCGCCCGGCACGACACCATAACGACCGGCGCTCGCCACGGTCCCGGCTCGTTCCGCTCGATAATCGCGCCGCCCACGAGCCCGTCGTCGCCGAAGTTGTCGGCCAGCGCCACGGTGACGACCTCGTGCGCGCCCGAGCCCAGCAGCGCGCGCAGGTCGTCCTCGCTCACGGCGGAGCCGCCGGAGTTGAGCTGGTGCGTGCGCACCGACAGCTCGTGGAGCCTGGGGACGTCTTGCGGGCGCGCGGGAGCGATCGAGATCCGGGTGCCGGCGTGACGGAGGAACTCCTCCCGACTGCCGCCGAACGACGCCGCCTCGGCCTGCCGGCGCAACCGGGCCTGGTACATCTCGCCGCGGCGCCGCCCCTCCTGCGTGAGCACCGGCGGGCTGAAGTCCGGCCACTCCGGAGCCTGGGCCGCGTCCTCGGGCGTCAGCACCAGCACCTGGGGCAGGGCCGCGGCGACCTCAGCCCGCTCGAGCATGTCGTCATCGACGAACGCGATGGCGTCCGCCGCGATGTCGAGGGTCGCGGCGATGCGGCCGACGGCATCGGCCTTGCTGTCCCATCCGAGCTCGGTCGCCGCGAACTGCAGGCCGGTCGCCTGCCGCACGTACCGGGCCGCCTCGGGCGGATTCCGGCTGGCCAGCGCGTGCAGTATGCCGCGGCCCGACAGCTCCCGCGCGGCCGCCAGCAGGCCGGCGTCGGGGGCTGGCGGCTGGTCGGGCGACTCGAGGAACACGCCGTCGAGGAGGGTGTTGTCGATGTCCCAGACCACGCACTTGATCATGATCTGCGTTCCATCGTCAGATGGGTGGCGGTGAAGCCGAACTTCCGGTACAGCGCACGCATGCCCAGATTGCCCGCGTGGACCTTGCCGGTCACGTGCGTCAGCCCGGATTCGTCGGCGAAGGCCAGCACCGCGGCCAGCAGCAACTCGCCGATCAGGCTCCGGTCGGGTCCCTCCGACACCGCCAGCGAGCGGAAGTTGCCGTACCGCTCCCCCGTGAGCGAGTTGGTGCGGCCAGACATCCAGGCCCATCCGAGCGGTACTTCCGGGTCCTGGCGCGACGCGGCCACGAGGGTGACCTCACCCGGCTTGCCGAGTGAGCCGGCGACGCGCTTGCGGTGCAGGGCCGGATCGGTGATGGCCTCCTCCCCGAACGACGCCGTCGCGATCTCGATCTCATACTCGACGATCGCGTCCAGGTCGCCTTCGGTGGCGTCCCTGACCAGGTAGGCGCTGGCCCGGTCCCCGCCCGGCGCGGTCATCTGGGCGCCAGCGGCATGGGGCGGAACACCGCTCCGCCACAGGCCGGGCAGCCCGCGTGCTGCAGCGCGGCGATCTTCGGGAAGCGGCCGCCCGGCCCGACTTCGTAGACGGACAGGCAGGACGCGCACCGGTAGGGCCGGGTGGCGAAGGCCCGGTTGTCGGCGGTGTAGAGCGGGCCGGGGTAATCACCCTCGATCAGGGGGGCCGCGGCCGCCGTAGTCCGCAGGTGATACAGGTTGCTCGTGCCGCCGAGTATCCCGGCGCCCACGTACTCGTTGAACCCGGCGGTCAGCGACCTGACCGCCAGACCCATCGCCGCGATGGCCTGCTGCACGGCGAGCGTCTCGTCCGGCCGGCGGGCGCCGAAGGAGAAGAACACGTGCCCGCCGGGCTCGGGGCGCAGCGCCGTGACCGCGCGGGACAAGAACAACTCGGCGCCCGCGACGGTGTACGGCGGGTCGGTCACGACCACGTCGAAGGCTCCGGCCAGCGTCGCGGGCAATGGCTGGCGCAGGTCGTGCCGCACCCGTTCGACCTCGACCCCGGTCTCCGCCACTTGCCGGCCGATCCAGTCGAGCACGTCCGCGTCGGTGTCCACGACCGACAGCCTGCGGATGACGGCTGGCCCGCCCAGCCGGGCCGCGAACCCGGCGATCGCCACCGCTATCAGGTCGTCGTCGCCCAGCAGCAGGATCCGCTGCCCGGCCAGCGCGCGGGCCTCGTGCAGCCGCAGCACCCGGCTGATCTTCGTGGCCACCGTGCAGTGCGTCTGGTCAAGCTCGGGCCTGGCGTCCGGCTCGCCGTCGGCCGCCTCCTGCAGCCGCTCGGCCAGGCCTGCCAGCTCCGGCGGGATGACCACGCCGCGTCCGCCGCAGGCCGTGCAGGCCACCCGCAGCGCCGCTCCGCCGCTGACGGCCTCCACCGCTTTCCTGCCGTCTCCGGTCAGCCGCACCGGTCGCTGAGTATCCACGATCCCGCGCTTGCGCAACTCGTTGCAGGCGGCGGCGACGATAGGAACGGGGAGTTCCGCCAGGCGGGCCACCTCCCGGACCGCGGCGGGCTCGGCCACGAGCACAGCGGCCAGGATGTCGCGAATGCCCGCTTCGCCCTCGGCCAGCCCCACGGCCGCGGCGACCTCGGTCACCGCTGAATCCACGTCCATTGCCGTACGGTATCCTCCCACATCATGCCGGGCATGGAAGCGGCGAGCAGCTACACCGATCTGCGGCGGCAGGAGGCGGTCTCGGCCAAGCGCCTGTACGCCATGGATGCCCGGTGCACGCCGCAGTCCCCCGTCGCCGATGTCGACAGGCTCACGGGCATCGCTGTCGACGCGGTGGGGGCCGGCGGCGGGCACGTACTGGACACCAGCCACGTGATCTTCCCCAACGGCGCCATCACCCTGGTGCTGATCCTGGCTGAGTCGCATCTGAGTATCCACACCTGGCCGGAGGAGAACCTGATCGCGGTCGACCTGTTCAGCTGCGGCGCGATCGACGGACAGCGAGTGATCGACGAGCTCGCCAGCAACCTGCTGCTGACGTCCGTGCACCTTACTCAGGTGGACCGCGGCCTGCCGGGGGTTGCTCTGCGCAGGGAAGACTAACGCTACGTGGTATTCATCCCACGCGCTGATCTGCGGGGTGACCGGCGGCTCACGGTCTAGCGGCCCTGGCATCTCGCGTACTATCGTGTTTCCCGTGACGCTGTTCCACGCGCTGGCTGCGCTGCTGCCGGTTGTGACCGGCTCGCAGCTGATCGCGCATCCGGAGCTGACCCCGACCGGCATGCTGGCCTTCGCGGCCCTCGTTCTCGCCGGACTCGCGCTCGCGTTCGTCGCCCACGGCGCCAGGGTCGGCGCGGCCGTCACCGCACGGCCGCTCAGCGCGCTGGCGTGCGCGCTCAGGGAGAAGTCACGCGGAGCCGTATTCCAGCGGCTGCTCAACCCCGACGCGGCGGGCCGGACCAGGCCCAGGGCGCCGTCGGCGGACCCGGCGGCCGCCTGACCTTCTCCCGCATTCCGCGCGGGCACGGCCACGCGGCTGCCTCCAGCCATCAATCCGGATCAGAGCGACCCGCTGGAGGGGTTCCGCCATGTCATCCTTGCTGTCCGGCCCGCTGAGCGTGGCCTACACCGTTGTTCTCGTACTTGCTCATGTCCTCACCCCGCTGGCCGGCGGCCTCGCCACCGCCGCCGCGATCGTCGTCTTCACCATGGCCGTCAGGCTCCTGCTGTCGCCGCTGACCTTCTACGCCATGCGCGGGCAGGCCAGCATGGCCGCGATGCAGCCGCGCGTACAGGAGCTGCGCGCACGCTATGCCAAGCAGCCTGAGCGGCTGCAGGCCGAACTCACGGCGCTGTACCGCGAGCACGGCGGGGGAATGCTGGGCGGTTGCCTGCCGCTGCTGCTCCAGCTGCCGTTCTTCAGCATCATGTACCGGCTGTTCCGGTCGGGCACGATCGACGGCAGGCACAACAGCCTGCTCAGCCATAACCTGTTCGGCGCGCCCCTGGGCGGCCACTGGCTGAGCGGCGCCGGCCCGGTCAGCGCTCAGGGCCTGGTCTTTCTCGGCCTGTTCGCGTTGCTGGCCATCGTGAACCTGCTGGCGGTCCGGTCCGCCCGGGCAGCCTCGCCGGTGCCGATGGCTCAGGCAGGCGGCGCGATGGGCGTCCTGACCAAGGTCATGCCGTTCATCACGGTGGTCATCGCGGCGTTCGTGCCGCTCGCGGCCGGCCTGTACCTGCTGACGTCGGCGAGCTGGACCGCGGTCGAGCGCCGCATCCTGCGCCGCCAGGTGACGACGGCCCCGCCCGTCACCGGCGGGGAGACACTCCCGGCAGGCTCTGGTCGGTCAGGCCCTGCGCCGCGGCCAGGCGCCGGAGCAGCGCCGTCAACTGCTCGCGCTCGGGTTCGGTGAGCGATGAGCCGAGCGTGCCCTGATGGAGGCGCGCGACTGCCCGTACCTCAGCGAGCATGTCCCGGCCCGCGTCGGTCAGGTACAGCCCGTAGGACCGGCGGTCCGCCGGGTTACGGCGGCGCTCGACGAGGCCGCGGTCCTCCAGCTCGTCGACCAGGAACACCATCTGCGTCGGGTTCAGGCCGATCAGCTCGCCGATTGCCTGCTGCGCCATGCCTTCGTTCTCGGCCAGCCTGGTCAGCATGCCGAAGTGCCGCGGCTCTATCCCGAGCGGCTCAAGGCGTTCGCGGAATTGCCCGGCGACCAGCGTCCCGAGCTGCACCAGCAGGAAGCCGATGCCGAAGGCCTCGGGTTCAGGTGCCGGGCCGGCCGGCCGCGCGTCGCCGCTATCGGTCACGGTTGAATACTATCACCAGCCTGTTATAGTTTCGATTCAAGATAATCCTGGAGTGGAGAAGAACTGAAGTGAAATACGCCATGGCGCAGGACCAAGGGAACAGCCCGGAGTTGCGCGGCTCCGACGCGGAACGGGACGCGGTGGTCAGCGAACTCGGACAGCACTTCCAGGGCGGCCGCCTCGGGGCGCGGATGCGCGGCGGGCGGCGGCAATGGCGGTGAGCGACACCGGCCAGGCCGCGCCAGCCCGCACCGCACTGTCACCGGGCCAGGTGGCCCGGCTGCGCGGCACTAGCTTCGGGATGCTCGTCATGCTGATCGTGCAGTTCGCGATCGGGATCGTCGTCAATCTCTACGTCACCGTTCCGGCCGCGGATCAGGGCAGCCTGGTGCACGCCTTCGGCAAGGCGCTCAGTGACCCGCCCGGCGCGCTCGCGTCCCATGCCGGGCTAGGCCTGCTCATCGTGGTGGCCGCGATCGGCCTGGTAGTCAGGGCGGTCGTCGCCCGGCACGTGCCGACGATCGCGGCGTCGGTCATCGGCCTGCTCGCCATCATCGGCGCGGCCGTGAACGGCGTCAGGTTCGTGGCCGATGGCGGGCCGGACAACGCCTCACTGGCGATGGCGCTGTCCACCGCGGTCGCCATGCTCTGCTACGCGATCAGCCTGTTCGTGCTGTCAGGTACTGGCCAGCGGCGGTCCTGAGCGCCGCGGCGCCCGCCGCGATCGCCGGATGCCCGGCGGCGCCGCTCCGGCAGGCGATCAGGGTTCGCCGCCGGGCCCGCAGGGGCGCGAGCACGACG
>JASHUE010000279.1:0-2779 GCA_030040195.1 Streptosporangiaceae bacterium
TCCTGCCGGAGCGCCGCGCGAGCGGTCGCGGCGGTCCCGCCCTGCTTCAGCCAGGTCACCTGGATCTCGGCCGGGGCCAGCCGAGGTATCCGCAGGAAATGCGCGCTCGTCGCGACCGGATGCGGGTGCGGCGACTCGGTCAGCACGGCCCGAAGGATCGTCGCGAGCAAGGCGCCGCCGTTGACCGCCGGCGGCGCTGACCGGCCGGGGACCACGATGGCGAACCTGGCGTCAGGCTGTGCGTCGTACAGCCCGTCGGCGCGGCGGCGTACCGCCGTGGCCTCGTCAAAGATCGTCATCAGGATGCGTCTTCCCGCTCGTGCCCGCATCGCGGCGGGCGCTGTCGGCCGGCCCCGGCAGGCCGCGGAACCTTACTCGACAGTAGCTTCAGGCCCGGCCTCGTTCCGGCCAAAATCGTGGTCTCAGGCCCACAGTTGCCCCTCGAGCCGAGCCTCGGCCTCGGCCAGGGTCCCGCTGTAGGCGCCCGTCGACAGGTACTTCCAGCCACCGTCGGCTATGAGCAGCGCGATGTCGGCCCGCTGCCCCGCATTCTGCGCCTTGGCGGCCATCGCCAGGCCGGCGTGCAGCACGCAGCCGGACGAGATGCCCGCCAGCAGGCCCTCGACGTGCAGCAGTTCCCTGGTCCGACGCAGCGCGTCCGCGGACGACACCGAGAACCGGGTGGTCAGCACGCTCTCGTCATAGAGTTCGGGCACGAAGCCCTCGGAGAGGTTGCGCAGCCCGTACACCAGCTCCCCGTAGCGCGGCTCGGCTGCCACGATCTGCACGCCGGGCACGTGCTCGCGCAGGTACCTGCCCGTGCCCATCAGCGTTCCCGTGGTGCCAAGGCCCGCGACGAAGTGCGTGATCTCCGGCAGATCGGCGAGCAGCTCGGGCCCGGTCGTCTCGTAGTGCGCGCGGGCGTTCGCCTCGTTGCCGTACTGGTAGAGCATCACCCAGTCCGGGTGCTCGGCGGCCATTTCCCTGGCGACCCGCACCGCCTCGTTCGAGCCCCCCGCCGCGGGCGAGAAGACGATGGTCGCGCCGAACGCCTCAAGGAGCTCGCGCCGCTCGTCCGAGGTGTTCTCGGGCATGACGCAGATCAGCTGGTACCCGCGCAGCTTGGCCACCATGGCCAGGCTTATGCCGGTGTTGCCCGAGGTGGGCTCCAGGATCGTGGCGCCCGGCGCCAGCCGGCCCTCCTTCTCCGCCGCCGCGACCATGTAGGCGGCGATGCGGTCCTTCACCGATCCGGTCGGGTTGCGGTCTTCGAGCTTTGCCCACAGCCGTACGGTCGGAGACGGCGACAGCCGGGGCAGGCCTACCAGGGGCGTGCCGCCGAGCGAGTCAAGCAGTGAGTCGTAGCGCATTCGCCTTCCAGGGAGAGCTTCGCGGCGGTCAGCGAGCGCCGCCGGCCACCGCGGGAAGCACGGTCACCGTGTCGCCGTCGCTCACCGGCGCGGCCAGCCCGCCGAGAAAACGCACGTCCTCGTCGTTCAGGTAGACGTTGACGAACCGGCGCAGCCCGTCGTCACCCACCAGTCGGTCGCGCAGCCCGTCGTAGCGGCCGTCCAAGTCGGCGAACAGCTCGCCGAGGGTCGAGCCCGCGCCCTCGACGGACTTCTCGCCGCCGGTGTAACTGCGCAGGATCGTCGGGATCCGGACCTCGATCGCCATTGCTTCGCTCCAGTGATTCATCGCTCGATGGCGGTGCTCACCGCCGCTATGCTTCGTCGTCCGCCGCCGGTCACGCTACGGCGGCCCTCACGCACGATGCAACCGGGCATCCGGCCAGATCATTCCGGGACCACAGTCACCTGTTCCTCGGTGACCTGGCCGTCGGCGATGCGGAACGAGCGGAACTCGGCTCGGTCCGGATCGCGGGTGGAAACCAGGACGTAATGGGCGGCCGGCTCCATCGCGTAGGAGATATCCGTCCGGGACGGGAAGGCCTCGGTCGCGGTGTGGGAATGGTAGATCACGACCGGCTCCTCGCCCCGGTCGTCCATCTCGCGCCACACCTTGAGCTGCTCAAGCGAGTCGAAGCGGTAGAAGGTCGGCGAGCGCTCCGCGTTCAGCATCGAGATAAACCGCTCTGGCCGGTCGGTTCCGGCCGGACCCGCGATGATTCCGCAGGCCTCGTCGGGGTGATCCGCGCGAGCGTGCGCGAAGATCTTCGCCTGCAGGCCTGCACTGATCGTCAGCATGCAGCGAGATTAGCCTGCCTCAGGTCGCGGCGAGGGATTCGCCCGCTTGGGCCGCCCTTGGCCCGGCCCGGCGGCTAGGAAAGGGCGTTGATCAGACTGTCCTGGAGCTCGCTCAGCCACTGGTAGGCCAGGATGTAGGCCGACCGCGGCTGCTCGAGCGAGAAGTCCTCCATCAGGTCCTGGTTGTCTTCGGTGATGCCCAGGCGGGTGCCGATGGCCAGCCGGACGTCATTAAGGGCGCGCAGCCACTGCTGGCACTCCGACTCGCTCAGCACGACCTCACCGCCGTCGGCGGGCAACGAGGCGAGCACGGCGTGGGCGGAGTTGATCTTAGCCGACCGCAGGCTCTCCTCGGTGTACCGGCGGAACTCGGCCGAGGCCTCCGGGTCGTCGGTATAGGCGTCAGGCAGCAATCGGGCCAGGACCGGATCCTCGGGGATCTCGTCGTTACCGCTCAGGCCGAGCAGCATTTCCAGCTCGTCCGGCGGGCCGCCCCGGTTCGGCTGACCGCTCTCGCCTTCGCTCCTGACCAGCTCGGCCACCTGGCTTACCAGCGTCCTGATGACCCCGGC
>JASHUE010000022.1:0-5030 GCA_030040195.1 Streptosporangiaceae bacterium
GCCGCTCAGGGAGCGGAACGAATTGCTGCTGAAGGCCGGGTACGCGCCCGTGTACCCGGAGACGCCGCTGGACGACAGCGCCCTCGCCCCGGTCAAGGACGCGCTCGATCACATCCTGGCCGCGCACATGCCCTATCCGGCGATCGTGATCGACCGGCACGGCGACCTGATCTCGATGAATGCGGCCGTCGACATCCTGTTCGAGGACTGCGCGCCCGCGTTGCTCACCCCGCCTGCCAACGCCTTCCGCATAGCGCTCCACCCGCAGGGCATGGCGCCGCGGATCGGCAACTTCGCCGAGTGGGCCAGGCATGTCCTCCAGGGCATAGGCGCGGAGCTTGACCGTAGTCAGGACCCAGGGCTCGCAGCGCTGCATGAGGAGCTCTGCGCCTACGTCCCGCCTGTCCGTCCGAAACCCGGCCACCTGGGCTTTGCCGTTCCACTTGAGCTGCGCTCGGAGCGCGGGGAGCTGCGGCTGATGACCACGATCATGAGCTTCGCGACCGCCGTGGACGTCACGATCTCCGAGCTGAAGCTGGAGGCGTTCCTGCCCGCGGACCCGTCGACCGCGGCGATCCTCACGTCCTCGGCTAGCGCGCGGTGACCCAACGGCTTCATCCCGCGCTCGCGCGACGAGTTCGCCTCCAGCATGGGCGACTTCTATGCCCGAGTTCTATGCCCGAGGCGACATTCATGACATCGCCCATGTTGTCGGGATAGATCCGTAGCCGCTGGTCGAAGACTAGGACGCTGTGCACGAGCCGCCAGATGCGAGCGTGGTCGCCGGGCGTCGGCCCGGGACTGCCGTTTACTGGTTTGGAAGATCGGCTAGGGGGACTTGTGGCCCTACCCGGTCTCGTCGCGGCCGGGAAGGCTGAGATAGCGGGGTATGTAGTGGTGAAGCTGATCAGGCCGAGATCGTTTTGCGATGGCTAGGGGGCATGGGACATGGCCACCGTCGTGCGTGAGATCGAGCGGAAGTACGACGTTCCTTCGGCGGGGATGGCGACCCTGGATGCGGTGAAGGCAATGACGGGGACGGCTGGGGTAGCGTGCGTTTCTGAGCAAGGTGAGTCGCTCCTTGATGCCGTCTACTACGACACCGCTGACATGCGTCTGATCGGTGCCGGTATCACGCTGCGCCGCCGTACTGGCGGCGAGGACCAGGGCTGGCACCTGAAACTGCCCGCGGGCCCGGACACGAGGGACGAGATACAGCTGCCACTGGACGAGGGTGCGGTGCCGGCGGAGTTTGCGACCTTAGTACGCGCCTACACCAGGGATGCGGCGCTGGCGCCGGTCGTGCGCATCCAGACCATCCGACGCGAGCTGCGGTTGCTCGACCCGGCAAGCCGGACACTGGCTGAGATCGCCGCTGACCACGTGTCGGCCGAGCGAGCCGATGGATCCGACCCCACCTCGTGGGACGAGATCGAGGCCGAACTCGTCACCGGGGGGCCCAGGCTGCTGAAGGCGATCGACTCGCGGCTGCGCGAGGCAGGCGCTCGTCGCGCCGCGGCCGCGACGAAACTGCAACGGTCGCTCGGCGACCGGCTGCCCGCCGTGGCGGCGCGGGCACCGTCGCTGACGGCCCGGTCGACGGCGGGCGAGGTGGTGGTGGCGTACGTGCGGGACCAGGCGGCCGCGATCTCCCGTAATGACCCGCTAGTCCGCCGGGATGAGGCAGACGCGGTGCATCACATGCGGGTTGCCTGCCGCCGGGCCCGCAGCGCCCTCCAAGCCTTCGGCAGCATCATCGACCGCCAGGCGACCAGGCCGCTGTGCGAGGAACTGAAGTGGCTCGCGGCCGCGCTCGGTCAGGCGCGCGATACCGAGGTGCTGCGGGACCGGCTCATCGGCGAGCTGAGCGCCATCCCTCCGGCCCTGGTGGTCGGGCCGGTGGAGGCGCATATCACTGCGTACTTCACCGCCGAGCTTGCCACGGCGCGCGACACCGCGCTGCGGGCACTCGACGGGCAGCGCTATCTCCAGCTGCTTAATGACCTGGATGCGCTCCTGGCCGACCCGCCGGTAACGTCCCTGGCCAAGCGCAAGGCGGGCAAGACGCTGGCCAGGCCGGTTGCCCGGGCGAGACGTCGACTGGAGTGCGCCCTGGCCGCCGCGGCCGGCGCAGATGACCGCGACGCAGCGATCCATGAGGCGCGCAAGGCTGCCAAGCGGGCACGGTATGCCGCGGAAGCGGCACTGCCCGCCCTCGGCGGCACGGCCCGGCGCCAGGTCGCGCGTAGCGAGGAACTGCAGGAACTGCTCGGCGACCACCACGACAGCGTCGTCGCGCGGACGCTGCTGCTCGACCTTGCCGCAAAGGCCAGAACGGCAGGGCACGACACCTTCAGCTACGGTCTGATGTATCAGAACCAGACCGCCCGGGCCGCCGAGATCGAGCAAGCCATTGCCCCGCTCCGCCGCCCTCGCGATCGCCATCACCCTGTGGACATGCGGTTTCCCGAATCACCGGGGCTAGGCTGAGGCAATTGCATCGATGTCTGCGGATATGTCAGCACCGGTCACGCCAGATTCGCCGGCTGCCCTCATTAACCGGGAGCTGAGCTGGCTGAGCTTCGCCCGCCGCGTGCTGGCCCTGGCCGAGGACCCGGAGCAGCATCTCCTGGAGCGGGTCAAGTTCGCCGGGATCATGGGGATGATCTACGACGAGTTCGCGATGAAGCGGATCGGCGGCCTGGTCCGGAAGGTCCAGCGGGATGGGAGCAGCCCAGGACCCGAGGACCTGACCCCGGCCGGCGAGCTCGAGGCCTGCCGTGCAGAGCTGCGGTCGCAGCAGGAACTCGTGGCGACGCTTGTCGAGGAGCGGCTGCGCCCCGCTCTGCGTGACCTTGGTACCCCGATCCTGAATGTCGGTGACCTCGACCCGCCCCAGCGGGACTTCCTGGCCCGGTACTTCGCGGCATCGGTCGAGCCGATCCTCACCCCGCTGGCCGCGGATGCATCACACCCGTTCCCCTTCATCAGCAACCTCGGCCTCAACCTCGCGATCGTGGTCACCGAGCCGGGTCGCCCGCACGGCCGTTTCGTGCGGATCAAGGTGCCGGCTAACCGGCCGCGATGGGTGCCCGTTCCCAGTCAGGCAGGCTGGGTTCCGATCGAGCAGGTAATTGCCGACAACCTGAGCGTGCTCTTCCCCCGGGCGTCGGAGCTGGCGTGCTTCTTCTTCCGCGTCACCAGGGGCGCCAAGGACGATCCGTGGATCGACCAGGCCGCGGACGAGCAAACGGAGCTCTCGCCCGGCGCGATCATCGAGATGGTCACGGCTGAGCTGACGGCCCGCAAATACGCGGGGGTGGTCCGGCTGGAGGTCAGCGACGACATGCCGATGCGGATCCGGCGCTGGCTGGCGACTCAGCTCGGTACCGACCCCGGCGACATCATCGCGACTCCCGGTTTGCTGAGCCTCGGAGACCTCATGAGTCTGCCCGTGGAAGGCCACGCCGAGCAGCGTGATCCTCCGCACGAGCCTGTGACTCATCCGCGGCTGCGGAATCTGGTCCGGGGCGACCCGTCCGCGGTGTTCGACGAGATCCGCCGCGGAGACATCCTCATCCACCTGCCCTACCACAGCTTCGACACCTCGATCCTCCTGCTCCTGCAAAGCGCCGCCGTCGATCCCGCTGTTCTCGCGATCAAGCTCACGATCTACCGCACCGGCCGTCGCTCTCCGATCATCGAGGCGCTCAAGGAGGCGGCCCGTCAGGGCAAGCAGGTGGCTGTCCTCGTCGAGATCACCGCGCGCTTCGACGAGGCGCCCAACATCAGCTGGGGCAAGGAACTCGAACAGGCGGGAGCTCACGTGGCGTACGGCGTGGAGCGGGTCAAGACGCACGTGAAGCTCGCGCTGGTGGTGCGTGAGGAGGCGGACGGCCTCCGCCGGTACGTTCACGTCGGCACCGGAAACTATCATGAGGGGACGGCGCGGCTGTATGAGGACCTCGGGCTGCTCAGCGCCGATGCCGAGCTGGCCGCGCACGCGGCGGCGGTCTTTAACGAGCTGACCGCTGGCATCCCGGCGCCGACCCCGGGCAAGCTGCTGGTGGCCCCGCACGACCTGCGCGAGCGGTTCACCGCGCTGATCCGGCGCGAGGCCGAACACGCCCGCGCCGGACGCCCCTGCGGCATCCGGGCCAAGATGAACCAGCTCCAGGACTCTCAGATGATCCGGGAGCTCTATAACGCCAGCCTGGCCGGCGTCCCCATCGTCCTGAACGTCCGCGGCTTGTGCTGCCTGCGAGCGGGGGTACCTGGCCTGTCACCGACGATCCAGGTTTACAGCACCCTCGGCAGGTTCCTCGAGCACAGCCGGATCTACCGCTTCGAGAACGGCGGCGCCCCGGAGTTCTTCATCGGCTCGGCCGACTTGATGACGCGCAACCTCTCCCGCCGCATGGAGGCAGTCACCCCCGTGTGCGATCCCGTCATCAAGTCCGAGCTGGAGGAGATCCTGTGCACCTACGAGCAGGACAACTGCTCGGCGTGGGACATGCAGCCCAGCGGCGATTACGCCCGCCGGCGGCCCGCCGCGGGTGAGGCCCCGCGGGGCGCCCAGCAGGTGTTCATCGAGCGCGCCATGTCGTCGTGACGCTCCATGTGCCGGTCAGCAGGTCGTCCGAGGCGTGGGTCTCGCTCTACCGAGGTCGTCGGGGGCCTTGAATCCTCGGGCAAGTACGCCCTCGAGGTCGGGCACCGCTGGTTCGCGGACGACGTAGCTGGAGATCCCGAGCCTGGTGTAATGGTCTTATGCAGTTCGACACTTACACCTACGCCGGTGCGCACATTGCGGTGTGGCTCGTCAACCATCCTGCGCCGGAGGCGCCCGCCCTCGCCGCGACGCTGCGCGAGTACGACGTCCATGAACCGGCCGCGACTGCGGCCCACGTGCGGACGCTGCGGCCCTGGACGGAGCGGCTGCGCGAGATATTCCAAGCTCAGACCGTCGCCGAGAAGGCCCAGCGCGCCGACGAACTGCTGGTCGCCAGCGACTGCCGCCCGCGGCTGGT
>JASHUE010000280.1:0-4005 GCA_030040195.1 Streptosporangiaceae bacterium
GAGAACCAGCCGTCCTCGATGCCGCGCAGGATCCCGCCGGTCATCGTGCCGTCCGGGCTCATCGCGCGGATGCGCGCGAAGATCTCCTCGGCCTCGGCCTCGAGCCGGTCGGTGAGCGCCTCGACATACCACGAGCCGCCGAGCGGGTCGGCGACGTTGACGACTCCGGTCTCCTCCATGACGACCTGCTGGGTCCGCAGCGCGATCTCCGCCGCCGCCTCGCTCGGCAGCGCCAGCACCTCGTCGAGCGCGTTGGTGTGGAGCGAGTTCGTGCCGCCCAGCACCGCCGCGAGCGCCTCGATCGCGGTGCGGACCACGTTGTTCTCCGGCTGCTGGGCGGTCAGCGAGACCCCGGCCGTCTGGGTATGGAATCGCAGCCACTGAGCGCGCTCGGTCTTGGCCCCGTACACGTCCCGCAGCCAGCGGGCCCAGATCCGCCGGGCCGCACGGAACTTGGCGATCTCCTCGAAGAAGTCGATGTGCGCGTCGAAGAAGAACGACAGTCCCGGCGCGAACACGTCTACGTCCAGGCCCCTGGACAAACCGAGTTCCACATAGCCGAAGCCGTCGGCCAAGGTGAACGCCAGCTCTTGCGCGGCCGTCGATCCGGCCTCCCTGATGTGGTATCCGGAGACGGACAGCGGCTTGTAATCGGGGATGTTCTGCGCGCAGTACTCCATCAGGTCGCCGATGAGCCGAAGATGCGGCTGCGGCGGGAACAGCCACTCCTTCTGCGCGATGTACTCCTTGAAGATGTCGGTCTGCAAGGTGCCGTTGAGCTTGGTGATGTCGGCACCCTGTCGCTGCGCGGCCGCCAGGTACATGCAGAACACCGGCACCGCGGGGCCGCTGATCGTCATCGAGGTCGTCGTGTCGGCCAGCGGTATGCCGTCAAAGAGCGTGACCATGTCGGCGGTCGAGTCAATGGCCACGCCGCAGTGACCGACCTCGCCGGCCGACCGCGGGTCGTCGGAGTCGCGGCCCATGAGCGTGGGCATGTCGAACGCGACCGACAGGCCGCCGCCGCCGGCCTGCAGCAGCATCTTGTACCGCTCGTTGGTCTGGACCGCGTTGCCGAAGCCGGAGAACTGGCGGATCGTCCAGGTCCGGCCGCGATAGCCCGCCGGATAGAGGCCGCGCGTGAACGGAAACTCTCCTGGCCAGCCAATCCGGTCGAAGTCGGGCACCACAGAACCCTCGGGCGGCCCGTAGACGGGATCGACCTCAACCCCGGACAGGGTCGTGAAGTCGGCATCCCTGAGCCGGGACGTGTCGTAGCGGCGCTGCCAGTGCGCCCGGCCGTAGTCCCGGTCCGTCTCGGCCGGCTGCTCGCCCTCCGCAGCCTCGTGACCGTGCATCAGAACCTCAATCGCCAATTAGTTGGACGTCCTACTATCTGCGCTTCAGTCTACCCGCGGCCGGCCAAAGAAAAAGTGGGCAACCACCTCCAACCGTGAGGCCCGGTCCGTCGTCATAAGTGGTGCCCGGCTCGGCCAACGGCCGGATGCGGCCTGAGAACCACCGGAGAAATGGTAAAAAGATGCAACACAGCGTCAGCGGGGCAAGCGGCACTCTCGCGCTCCGGCACTCAGGCCCTGTGCAGCTACCTTCGGTCGAGCTACGGTGGTCGGGGCGGTCTGCACGCGCCGCCAAGCAAGGGAGCTCAGTGGCCAGGCTCCGCGCCTCCGACCAGCAGGCGGTCGAAGAGTTCTTCAATGCCTGTTACCCGCGCCTGGCTGGCTGGGTACGGCGGCTGGTCGATGACGATGAGACTGCGCACGAGATCGCGTCAGAAGCGTTCACGCGCCTGCTGTCCCGCTGGTCCGGGCTCGATAACCCGCAGAGCTACGTGTACATGATCGCGACCAACCTGGTCCGCGACCACTGGCGCAAGAGCGGCCGCGAGCGCTCGGCCCTGCGCGTGATGACCGCCGCGGGGGCGGGCGAACTGAGCTACCAGCCCGCTCAGGATGTAGACGTGAGAGCCCTGATCGAGGCGCTGCCCGACCGGCTGCGCAGCGCGTTCCTGCTGCATTACTACGCGGGTTTCGGGGTCAAAGAGGTGGCGGTCATGCTTGGCCGCCCGGAAGGCACGATTAAGGCCGACCTGTTTCACGCGAGAACGCGTCTGAAGGCGGCCGTGGGAGAGGCCCGTGAGTAACGGCCGCGACGATATAGACACCTGGCTGGAGCGGGAGGTGACCCCGCTACTGCCGCCGCCAGGAACACTGGACCGGATCCGGCACACGGCGAGGCGGCGCAAGACAACCCAGGCCGTCATAGCGGCGGTCGGCTGCGCCGTCATCATCGGCGCAGCCGCCGCCGTGCCGCCACTGATGGCGAGCCTGGACCACCACTCCGGCACACAGACCCCGATGGCAGGCGCCAGCCAGACGCATTCCTCCGCGGTGCCGGGCGGCGCCAGCCCAAGCCTTGGGTTGCGGTCCGTAAGCTCGACCCCGATCCCCGCCACCACGCACAGCTATCTCTCGGTGACCTCGTCCGGATATCTGGTGCCCGCCGACTTCCGGCCCACGTCGATCACCTTCGTCGGCACCGGCACCGGCGGCGAGGTCGGCGCCGTCATCGGCCAGGCCGGCGACGCGGCTAATCGGTGCGCGACGAGTGACTGCACGTCACTGGCCGGGACGTCGAGCTACGGGTCGACCTGGTATGGCGTGAGCGCGCCCGAGACCCCTGGCGCTAGCGGGCCGGACGGCGTGAGCCAGCTCAGGTTCAGCAACCTCAAAGACGGCTGGGCCTTCGGCCCCGGGCTCTGGGACACCAGCAAGGGCGGCTGGCCGTGGACGTCGGAAGACACGTACGGCATGAAGGTGACCGACCTGGAGACGGTCGGCGGCCAGGCATTCGCGATCTTCGCCAGCTGCTCGGGTACCGGCCAGGACTACGCGACGACCTGCACGAGCTTCTCGCTGTACACCTCGGTGGCCGGCAGCACCACCTGGCGTCCGGTCAGCGTGCCCCCCGGGTTCGCGACCATGACGTCGTCAGCTCCGTCGGCGGCGACGCTGGTGATGTCCGGCGGGAGCACCGGGTACCTGCTCACGCCGTCGGGCGCGGTGCTGACCGGGCCGGTGACCGGCGGGGCCTGGAAGGAAGCCGGTGTTGCGCCCTGCCTCCCCGGTGCGGCCCAGGCCAGCGGCCAGCCTGCCAGCGCGCAGCTCGCCTCGGGGCCGTCGCTCGTGCTCGCCTGCGACAGCGGCGCCACCTCCACCATCTACGTCTCCCATACCGCCACGACCTGGTCGAGGGTCGGGAAGGTGCACGTCAGCGGGACTGCCACCGCTCTCACGGCGTCCACTCCTGACATCATCGTGCTGGCCACCACCGGCGGGATCTATTACTCGAACAGTGACGGCGCGACCTGGCACGCCGCCGGACTGACCGCTGCCGCGCCGGATGGCTTCAGCTACATCGGCATGACGACCCCCAGCTTTGGCGTGGCCGTGCCGACCGACGCGCAACTGGGCGAGGTGTTCGTCACTACCGACGGCGGCCAGACGTGGAAGCCGTCCCGGATAGCTAGTTAAGGGCGGGAACGGGCCTTAGTCCGACTTGAAGTCGCCCGCTGCCACACGCAGCCCGCGGAGCAGGTCGAATAGCTCCTCGAGTTGATCGTCCCCGTAGCCGGTCATGCCGAACTCCGCGCTCATGAGGTCGGCCGTCGCGCGCTGTATCACGTCCCTGCCCGCCGGCGTGATCTCGGCCAGCGTGCCACGGCCGTCGCGCGGGTTGGGCTTGCGCACCACAAGCTGCTGGCGCTCCAGCCGGTCGATGATGTTTGTCACGCTCGTCGGGTGCACCATCAGCCGCTGGCCGATCAGGCTCATCGGCAGTGCGCCGTCCCGGCTGAAACTCAGCAGGACCAGCGCCTCGTACCGGGCGAACGTGAGCCCGTGCGGCCGGAGCAGGGCGTCGAGCTCGGCCAGCAGGATCTGCTGGACGCGCATGATCGTGGTCACCGCCGCCATCGCCTCGGACGCC